>CALLRY010000349.1:0-11775 GCA_938014285.1 uncultured Collinsella sp.
GCCCGTGGGTTATACCCTAAGAGCAAACCACCCTTTTTAAGGGTGGTTCTGATTTGGAGCGCCTCCGCATGCGGAAACTGTATCCCGGAATCCAGCCTCGGAACGGGATGAACTTTCCCAACGGGGCCGCATGCGGAAACTGCGTCCCGGAATCGTGCCTCAGAATGGGATGTGTTTTCCGCTGGCCGGCCGTTTGGAAAGTGCATCCCAGTTTGAGCGTTTATTCCGGGATGCGGTTTCCGCTGAAGGACTCAACCGGAAAGCACGACCCGTTCCGAGACCTGATTCCGGGACACGCTTTCCGCTAGGCCCGCCATCCGGAAAGTGCGTCCCGTTTTGAGCGTCCAGGCTGGGACGCGCTTTCCGTTGGCATGGCCGTTGGGAAAACGCGGCCCAGATAGGGGGGATGCGATTCGGCGATGCGTGGCCTAGCAGCTCCTACAGGTCCACCTCGTTGAGCCATGTCGGTAGAGCGGTCTGTCGGATGCCTGCCGTCTGCAGCTTTTTGGCGAGCACTCCTGCCGAGCGGACCTCGTTTATGGTAAAGCGCAGCAGAGGATGACCGTAGAGCGATAGGTGCGCCTCGCGCTGTCGTTCGGCAACGAGCGCCTCGGCGGTGGTGCGCCCGGCTAACATGGCCTGGTCGGTATATTTGACGAACCCGTCGAGTTCTCCCAACGTGAGCTCCCGCGCCTGGCGCTCCCAGGCAAAGTCCGTTCGCATAGTCTCGGTCGAATCGAAGGGGTCCGTCAGCTCGTATTGCAGTTGGTCGGGTGCGAAGCCGGTCTCGATCATGACGGCGCGGGCGACTGATTCTCCACCGCTCTCGGCGCGGGCGTCGGCATACCGAAGTGTCGTGAGGGCGGTGCGGATGGCCCGGTCGTTGCGAGTGCTCGCTCGTTGCTCGACGGCCGCCATCAGCTGCTCTTGCGTTAGACCAAGCTTTGAGATCGCCGAATCGGCAATGGGCATGCCGTCGGCAAAACCAGTTTGCAGCAGGCAATCCGTCACCGTTTGAATGGGCGGCGTTACCGATATGCCGGCTCTGTGTATTGCTCCGGCCGGCTCAATCTGATGCCGCTGGATTCGGACGCCTGGGCGAGCCGACGGCTTTGTCGAGCTGCAGACATGCACAACGTTCAGGTGTCGCCACGAGACCTCGAGCCCCAGCAGGCAAGCTGCCGAAAACGAGCAGAACGTCCAATCGGGGTGGATGATCGCAAGGGCGCGGAGGATCTCGCAATGGCGTTGCGCTCGGTTGAGTTCATCCCAGTGCGTTTTTCGCGCAAACAACCCCGGCATGGGCGAGACAACCGTGCCGCCGGTGCGCCGAAGGAGCGCTTTTCGGATCGCCGTGCTCGGGGGAATCAGACAGCGCCCCTCTTGTTCGGCTTGAGTGAGCAGTTGGTCGATGAGCTGGTCGTTGCAATGGGTCATGAGCTACCGCCTCCTTTTGGGTAGCAAAAACGTATCAGCTGGAACTTGCCGCTCAGCTGACCAAAAGCTGACCAAAATCTAACCATGCAGATAGATGGCCTGTTTTCGGCGACATTTTTACATCCGAATCGGTGGGCGGTAATCGGCGACCTTGAACGGTAGCGAGTTATGAAGACTGGGTAAGTTTCGAGACGTGTACTTTTTGAAAAAGAGCATTCTATCTGCTGTTTTGTGTTTCTGGATCGCATATTTGAAGGCATGTGATAAGGGCTGCAGGTCGTCGTCTGTGTCGGCGGAAACTATGTCCCGGAATTGACGTTCGGAATGGGACGCGCTTTCCGGAACGCCCCTCAACCGGAAACTGCGTCCCAGATTTCGGCCTCGGAGTGGGATGCCGTTTCCGGATCGGGCCTCAAGCGGAAACTGCGTCCCGGAATCGAGCCTCGGGGTGGGACACGCTTTCCGGATGGCATGTTTGGCGGAAACTACGGCCCAGTTTTTGGCTCCAGAACGGGATACATTTTCCGGAACGGTCCACGTGCGGTGGTGTACCGCCCCTTTTGCGTGCGCCGCTTGTCGAATTACGTTATAGCTAGCTATATTATAGGAAGGTATAATATAGCTAGCTATAACGTAAAGGAAGGATGGCCCTATGTTTATCGGAAGAACAGTGGAAATGTCCGAGCTCAATCGACTGTATGGCACGGGCTCCTTTGAGATGCCTGTGATTTACGGCCGTCGTCGTGTGGGCAAAACGCGTCTTATCACAGAATTCATCCAAGACAAGAAGGCTATTTACTTTCAAGCTCGTCGTACCAATGCAGAGGCAAACCTGCACGGCTTTAGCCAGGCGATACTTGCGGGTTCGGTTGGTGCTGCAGGCGTGTCGTTTCGTAGTTTTGACGAGGCGTTCGATGCATTGGCCACCATGGCTCGCACGGAACGTTTGATTGTCGTGATTGACGAGTATCCCTATCTCGCCCAATCGAATCCCGAGATCAGTTCGTTGCTGCAAGACAAGATTGATCACTTGTACAAAGAGACTAGGCTCATGCTGATTCTATGCGGCTCGTCTCTTTCGTTTATGGAGGAACAGGTGTTGGGCTACGAGAGCCCACTATACGGTAGGCGTACGGCCCAGTTTAAGATCATGCCGCTCGATTTTACGACGACCCTCGGCCTGTGGCAGAGCATGAGTCGCGAAGACGCTGCAGTTTGCTATGGTATGACGGGCGGCATTCCTGCATATATCGAGAGAGTCGATCCTGCCGTATCGCTCAAGGACAACATCAAACGTCTTTTTCTTACTTCTACGGGCTATCTCTTTGAGGAGCCGAGTAACCTGCTAATGCAAGAGTGCCGCAATCCCGAGCAATATGATGCGATCGTGCAAGCAATTGCTCAGGGGCGCTCGAAGATCTCGGAGATTGCGAGCTCTACGGGAATCCCTGCGAGCAACGTAAAGAGCTATGTGGATAAGCTGGCGTCGCTTGGGATTGTCGAGCGCGAGCTGCCCCTAAACGAGACGAGCAATAAGCGAGCCGTGTATCTGCTGAGCGACCAGATGTTTAGGTTCTGGTACAAGTTTGTTCCGCAGAACATCGGGCTGATTCAAAACGATATGGCCGAGATGGCGTATAAGCGCATTGAGCCGCACGTATCGGATTACATGGGTACGGTCTTTGAGCTTATATGCAGACAATACGTGTACGAACTCGCGCGCGCGGGCCAGCTCGATGTGGTTCCGGCGAGCGTCGGGCGCTGGTGGGGGACGGACAATCGCACGCATACGCAGGAAGAAATCGACTTGATTGTTGACGATGGCGAAGGCGCTGCGCTGTTTGCGGAGTGCAAATGGCGCAATGAACCGGCGGGCGAAGACGTGCTGCAAAAGCTCGTGCACCGAAGCGAGCTCTTTAGGCGGCAGCATAAAAGCTACGTGATCTTCTCGAAGCGTGGCTTTACGCAAGGATGTCAGGAAGCTGCGGCGAGCAGGGGAGATGCCAAGCTGATTTCGTTTGCCGAGATGTGCGAGCGGAGATAACCAAGCACGCTCTGATGTGATGCTCGGAATGGGTCGTGCTAAGGATGCCAAGCGTAAAACCTTCAATGAAAATGGCGTAAAAACTACATCTGTCATGGCGTAAAAACTACATTGAAAGTAGCGTAAAATCAGCATTGAGAATGGCGTAATTTCGCATATCGCGTGATAGAGAGGGACGGCCGTCTATGGATGCACCAAAGAGATTGACCCAAAAGGGATATAGGCCCCGGCTCATAGAGGAGCGCCTCGACACCCTTATGCGGGCGTTTGGCTGTGTGGAGATCAACGGCCCCAAATGGTGCGGCAAGACCTGGACGGCGCTCTCTCGCTCGGCGAGCGTCTCCAGGCTCGATGAGCCTGCGCAGCGTGCGGCGGCAGAGGTCGACCCAAGCCTGGCGCTCATCGGCGATGCGCCACACCTGGTCGATGAATGGCAGGAGGTGCCCGAGGTTTGGGATGCCGCCCGGCGTTTCGTGGACGCGAGCGGCAACGAACGGGGGACACTTTTGCTCACGGGCTCGACCGCGCTCAAAAGCGAGGAGCGCAGCCATGTTCGTCATTCCGGCACGGGTAGGATCGCCCGTCTGTCAATGCGCCCCATGGCCCTGTGTGAGTCGGGCGACGGCGAGCCGCTCGTGTCACTGGCAAGCCTCTTTAAGGGCGAGGATTTTGCCCCTCAGCGTCGCGAGAGCACGGTGGATGACGTCGCCCGCTGGTGCTGCAGGGGCGGTTGGCCTGCAAATCTTGGGCTTTCGGAAGATCTTGCGCGAGAGACGGCAAGCCAGTACGTGCACTCGGTGCTCGACGTCAACGTGCTGGACGAGGGCATGTCGCCCGAGCTTGCACACGGCCTTTTGCGAGCTCTTGCCATGAACGAGAGCCAGGCTGTCACGTACAAGACGCTCGTAAAGGACGCCTCGTACGGTGAGGCGGGCCCCGACGAGAGGACCATCGCTGCGTACTTGGACCTCTTCAACAGGCTCAAGCTGACCGAGGACCTGTGCGGATGGGAGCCGCCCATGCGCTCGAAGGCCCGCGTTCGCGTGCGCCCCAAGCGCTACTTCTGTGACCCGTCACTTGCGGCGGCGTTGCTGGGGGCTACCCCTGAGCGGCTGCTTGGCGATATGCAAACGCTGGGGATGCTCTTTGAGAATCTCGTCCTGCGCGACGTGCGCGTGTTCCTTTCCACCTACGGCGGTGTCGACAACAGTGTCCATTATTTCCGAGATGAGAAGGGCCTTGAGGTCGATCTGATCGTTGAGCACGACGGGCGCTGGGGAGCCATCGAGGTCAAGCTGAGTGATGCGAAAGCAGACGATGGAGCGAGAAATCTCAAGGCGCTGGAGAGGAAAGTGCTCTCCAATCCTGCCGCCCAGAATGCCACGCCGGCGTTTTTGGCGGTCGTGGTTGGAAAGGGGAGCATTGCCTACACACGCGACGACGGCGTGGCGGTGATTCCCATGGCGGCACTTGGGGCGTAGTGGTTTTGCGGGCGTGCCGTGCTTCCTTTACCGAAAATCCATTTGGTAAACCAGATGCTCGCGGATAGAATAAAGTTGACGGCAGCCCAAGGGTGATAGCTGGGCAGCGCCGTTGCTTGGTCAAGAGGTCAGTGCCTTAATGGCAGCGACTTGTTATGCTTCGAATGCTGCTTGAGTGCCTCGGAAAGTTCGATAAGCGCCGTGAAGAGCGAGACCAAAGCAACCAAGAGCTCTGTGAGCTCTGATGGGCCCGGGATGACCTCTGATTCAAGTCACCGGGCCTCAATCTTTTTCATGCATTTGAATAGAGCGGGCGACTCTCTTGGGGCCGTCTGCATGGCGTGTGCTTGGCGCATGGTATTGCGCCCCGCTTTCATGTCCGCGCGGGCGCCTATCCTTACGGCAATGTAGCCGCCTATGTAGCAAGCGGCAGTTGACGGAGAAAGGCCATGACCGTGTCAGCTGAAAAGACGCCGGGTATCTCGGCTATCGACACGACGAACTTTGCGCGCCAGATTGTGCTGGACTTTGAGTTTGCGCCGGTGCCAAAGCAGCGCCAGCGCCGTGGACTGCGCAATGAGATTATCGAGGTCGGCGCCGTCAAGCTCGATTACCACGGCAACGTTATGGGCGAGTTCTCGCAGTTTGTGCAGACGGAATTTACCGAAGGCGTTGCGTTTCCCGTCCGCGAGCTCACAGGTATATCGGCCGTGGACACCGCGATGGCCGACCCGCTCTACATGGTGATCAAAAGGCTCAGCGATTGGATCGGCCGCTACTCCGCCCAGATAGTTTGCTGGAGCGGGACGGACCGTCGACAGCTTATGACCGAGTGCCAGGCAAAGCAAATCGACCTTGCCGCATTTCCTACGGACTGGGCCGATCTGCAGGCGTTTTACACCTCGATCATGGACGTGGGCAGCCACGAGTGCGTCTCTTTGAATGACGCGGCGACGTGGTTTGGCATCGAGTTTGACGAGTCGACGGGTCACGCCCACAGTGCCCTAGCCGACGCGCGCGTGACCGCCAAGTTGCTCAAGCAGGTGATGGACGGGGACTATCGCGTGAGTCCGCGTGCTCAGGAGATCCGCCAGCGGTGGAGGATGGGCGATCGAGCCCAGATGCGCCTTTCCAACAAGTGCCCCGAGCTGGGCGACCTGCTGCTGAAGCTGAAGGCGGAGGGGAGGTAGGCGGGTGCCCATTGGGCGCAAGCAGAAGGAATGGTTGCGCGAAGGATTCCGGAATCAGCATCAGAGGGCTGTACTTGAGATGCTATTCAAGGACACGCTGACACCTGCCGAGACCAAGCAGGTCAAGAGTATGGACATCGAGATGGCATCCATTGTCGAAGAGCGGCTTGCTAACATGATTCGCTGGACGGATGGGCAGAGACCCGTGACGCTGTGTGCGTTATCGTGCACAATGAGGTGTATAGGCTGCCAGTGACGAACTATCCCGACGAGGTTCTGAGCAACTGCATCACCGAGATTTTCGAATACTTCTACGAAGAGGGATTTGGCGGCGTAGACCAATCTGATTTTACGCGTTTGCAGAAGGAAGCCGGTATGGCAGACGAACTTGTTTTTAGTGGTGGCGAGATAGTCTACACCATGCCCCAACTGCCCAAAGTTACATCTGCGCCGCTGAACGGTAGCGCCGTGCTGGTTGGTTTTAAGGACGCTCCCGATGGGGAGGAGGTCCTCTTTGATTTTGACCCTCGGGCTGAAAAGGCTACGAAGTTCGACTATGAACTTGCAGCCGTTAGCGGGCTCCTCACGGGCGCGTTGAATATCCTTTGGCAGAAAGACTTCAACCTAGAGGGTGCCAAAGAGTGGGGCGACGAGAAGGTTGGCAAATTCGTTCTTACGATTGCCAAGTCTGCGGGTATGACAAAGGCGGATGCAACTCTAGAAGACGCTATTCGCTTTCTAGAGAAAGAGTTTCCTCTTGCCGCGGACAAGCTGACCGCCGAGTTTGGCGGCGGGCTCCAACATCATCTGCGGGATTTCTCGCACCACCCGAGCTTGGTTGGCCTTGCGTGTTCGATCCTCTCGCAATTCACGTGCAAAGGCTATGGCACCGATACGGCCGGCCGGTTTGTCGCCTTTGACCTGCCTGCCGCCGCCTTCGATCCTGACCGCCCTCTTATAGGCAGGAACGTTCCAGAGAAGATCGCGTTTGGCACTCTGTTCTGGGCAATGCATCTCGTGAGCGACATGGCGGGGTCTAGTTCAAACCCCGGTAAGGGGACGGGTATTCCCGGCGTTGTGCTGTCCCTGCTAAAGGAGCTCTCCTCCCTGCCTGTTTTTCAAGACATGCAGATTGCCTATAAGGGCAAGGATATTCGCATTCAGCAATGGATCTCAAAGCTGTTTAACGGAACGGCGTTCAAAACCGAGGACGGCAAGCCCATTCGCTTCGACCTTCGGACGGAAGTCGGTCTTTTCGATCAAGCTTTAAGCCAGGTGCCAGCAGTCGTGGCCAACGAGGTTATCGTTCGTTGTCTCTACATGCTTTCAAGGCTCAAGGCCGAGCTAGAACGTTGCGAAGTGAGTGATGTCTCCGGCTTGCGCAAGCTCAAGGCTTCGCATTTCATGCCCTACAACAGCAGGGCCCTCACTCGCATGGTCACGGTTTCGAGTACTTCGTTCGTTCTGGCGAATCTGGCGACGGCGGCGGTCAGGGCGGGTATCGAATGCGAGGGGAACAAGGTCGTGTTCGCCCAGAAGTTCTTCTTGCGAATAAACTACGTTGGAGTTGGACGCCTTGCGTTTGCCCTCCATGCCGACTGGGGCTATATGGCGGAGGAAATGTCCGAGGCTTGGACTGAGCGTGCCAGGCGCCGCCAGGATATTTTCGATGGATTCCACTTTTATAGCCTAGATAGAGAAACGACGAGGATTGCCTTCTCGCTGAAGCTTGCCGCCATCAACTACGACTGCGGGAACGAGAAGAACGAAGTGCGCAAAGGGCAAAAGAGGAGCTGGGCCCGCGCGTGGCAGGATTCGGTCACGGATGGCCTAGGCATTGATGCAGGCGGCTATTTTTTGAGCGAGGAAGATGCGTACGGAGCCCTTGAGGCTATTTCGCGGCAGCGAGGCGGCAAGGTGCGCGCTTTGCTGATCGCTCAGGAGCTGGTTGAGTTTCGCCCCTATTTCCAGATAGGAGATGAAGAGAAGAAGGAATACAAAGGTTTGAAGGGGAGCGGGGCTTGGGTTAAAGATGAATTTCCCAGGAGACAAGACGCGGTTGATTCGGATGCCATACGTTCCCTCGAGAAGCATCGCGGGACGCGCGCTCGTGAGCTTTCGGATACATTACCAAAGCTCTTGGTGGGCGGTGCCATTGCTGCGGCGGCGTTCGTAGGCGCAGGAGGGGTGGCTGCGGCATTCGCTTCGGATATCGCTGTCGGCATCTTCGGAGGCTCGTTTGTCGGCCTCCACGGAGCAGCGCTTGTCAATGCAAGCCTTGCTGCGGCTGGCGGCGGAGCCTTGGCCACTGGCGGCATGGGCATGGCCGGTGGCACTGCTTTGATTACGGGCGGCGGCGCCGCGCTTGGTCTATTGGGTTCCGGCGGCGTTGCCTTGGCGGCATCGATGGGGGAGAACTACGCGCAGTTCGTGCTCGTCGAATGTTCGAGGCTCCTTGCTTTTCTTGATGTGGCTACTGACCGCTGCCCGCATGAGGGGGCCATTTTGGTGCGGAAAGCAGCCGAGGCCGTGCAGCGCGGCATCGCTGGCATTGAAGAAGATGTCGAGAAGGAGAACGGAAAGGGAAATCGCAAGGATGGCAAGTTGCTTAAGCAACTGAAGAAGGGTCTTGGGTATTTGACTTCGACCCTTAAGCAGATCGAGAAGATGCAGAGGCGCCTTGGCACCGCCGGTGAGGGTGAGCCGCTCAACAGCTTGCCGGCATCGGGTGATGAATAGGTACACTGCATATTGATGCCCTGGGAATGGCCTCTGATATGAGTCGCCGGGGTTCATTTTGTTTGGGTATGTAAAATTACTGGTTGGGTTCAATAAATCAGTGATTGGTGATACCACTTACCAGATTTGTTAAACTATTGGTTGGCTGAAAGCTCAAATCATGGCTTTCGGTTGTAAAATACATGGTTGGAATTCTATTTTTCGCAGAGAGGTCCAATCATGGCCGATAAGACCGCGTTCGACTACGTGAACGAGATATGGAGCATCGCGAACTACGTGCGTGATGTCATTCGCCCCGCCGACTACAACAAGCTCATCCTCCCGTTCGCCGTGCTGAGGCGCTTCGAGTGCGCCCTCGAGCCGACGCGGGCGGCCGTGAGAAGGCAGGCCGCCAAGGGGGTCTGGGACGACGACGACCCGAAGTACTGCGCCCTCTCCGGCCACTGCTTCTACAACGTCACGAGCTTCACGCTCTCCAACCTCGGCGCCAGCAAGACCTGTGACGCCCTCATGGCCTACATCAGCGGCTTCTCCGCGAACGCCCGCGAGGTCTTGCAGCGCTTCGAGATGCGGCAGACCTGCGAGAAGCTCGACGAGAAGGGCATGCTCTACGAGGTATGCACGCGCTTCGCGGGCTTCGACCTCGGCCCCAAGGCGGTCTCCGACCGCATGATGACCGATACGGCGAGGAGATCTCGCAGGACGCCGAGGACTTCATGACGCCGAAGGACGTGGCGAGGCTCGCCACGGCGCTCCTGTTCGCGAACGAGGACACGCTCCTCAACGCCGACGATGGCGACATCCGCACCCTCTACGACGGCAGCTGCGGCACCTGCGGCTTCATCTGCGACGCGCTCGACCAGCTCGACGAGTGGCACGACAGGGGCCACTTCAAGAGCCCCACCAAGATCGTCCCCTACGGCCAGGAGCTAGAGGACGCGACTTGGGCCATGGGCAAGGCGGCGCTCATGCTGCGCAACATCGCCGGCGGCTCGGGCGACGTGCTCGACCAGATGACCGACCTCTCGGCGGGAATCATGCTCGGCGACACCCTCGACGACGACAAGTTCGAGGACCGCGCCTTCAACTACCAGCTCACCAACCCACCTTACGGCAAAGAGTGGAAGAAGGAGAAGGATGCCGTCCTCGAGGAGATGGGCCGGGGCTTCGGCGGCAGGTTCGGCGCCGGCAAGCCCGACATCGACGACGGCAGCATGCTCTTCATGCAGAATGTCGCTGCGAAGATGGCTCCGCCCGAGGAGGGCGGCGGCAAGGCGGCCATCGTGCTCTCGGGATCCCCGCTGTTCAACGGGGATGCCGGCAGCGGGCCATCGGGCATCCGCCGCTGGCTGTTCAGCGAGGACCTCGTCGACTGCATCGTGAAGCTGCCGACCGAGATCTTCTACCGCACGGGCATCGCAACCTACATCTGGGTGCTCAACAACCACAAGCCGGAGAACCGCAAGGGGTACGTGCAGCTCATCGACGCCTCGGAGGAGAAGACCGCCCTGCGCAAGAGCCAGGGGAACAAGCGCTACGAGGTCGGCGAGGACCAGGCCGCGTGGATCGTGCGCACCTACGTAGACGGGCACGACCACGGCAGGTCGGTCATCGTCCCGGTCGAGGACTTCATGTACCGCAAGGTGACCACGCAGCGCCCGCTGCGCGTTGTCATTGAGCCCTCGGTTGATGGGCTGGATGCCCTCTTTACCCTCAGCAAGCCTATGGAGAAGCTGTCGGACGCGAGCCGCGCCGCCATTCGCTCCTGGGTTGAAAAGAACGAGGGCGCCTCGCTCACGTACAGCGAGGTCCTGGCTGCGGCCGAGAAGCTTCACAAAGCGATCGAGAAGCCCAAGCCACAGAAGGCCGCCCTCGCCGACGCTCTCGTCAAGGTCTTCGGACGTCGAGACCCGTCCGCGATCCCCGCAATCGATGCGAAGGGCAACCAGGTGTTCGACCCCGAGCTCAAGGACACGGAGAACGTTCCAATCGGCATGGAAATCGACGACTACATGGCGACCGAGGTGCTGCCCTACGCTCCCGACGCCGCGGTGGACGGGTCGGTAAGGGACGAGCCCAAGTTCGACAACAAGACGGGGCTCACGGCCAACCCGCTCGGCGACGGAGAAATCGGCGTCGTCGGCACGTCCATATCGTTCAACAGGTACTTCTACGAATACGAAAGGCCCCGCGACCCGCAAATCATCGCCAAGGAGATTCTCGAGCTCGAGGACGGCCTCGGCTCGCTCATGAGGGGGTTCCTGGCATGAGGACGAAGGCGGAAATCGGCAACAGTGAGTGGTTTGGTGGGTTGCCTAAGGGCTGGAATATGGTGCCGCTCTCGGCGCTGTTTAGATTCAGCAAGGGGCTGTCCATAACGAAAGCCGATCTTGTAAAGATGGGTAAGCCCGTCATCAGTTATGGGCAGATTCATTCGAAACAGAACATTGGAGTCGAGCTTCGCGAAAGCTTGCTCCGCCGAGTGCCAAATGACCTCGCCGGTGAAACTAGTCCGTCTCGCGTCCTCTCCAATGGGTTTGTTTTCGCAGATACTTCTGAGGACCTAGAAGGCTGCGGCAACAACGTTAGAAACGATTCCTCTCACGCTCTTTATGGCGGATACCATACCGTAGTCTTGAATCCGAGGCGCGACTTTAATAGCAAATACCTCGCGTATCTCTTTACCACGGATGCTTGGCGCTTACAGATTAGAAGGGATCTCGTCGACGTCAAGCTATTCAGTGTCAATCAGACGTCTCTCAACGAGACCTATGTCGTCATTCCTCCGACGGACGTCCAGAAATCAATCGTCTCCTACCTCGACGAGCGCTGCGCGGCCATCGACGAGGACGTCGCGAAGCGCCGCGAGGTCATCGAGAAGCTC
>CALLRY010000350.1:0-3854 GCA_938014285.1 uncultured Collinsella sp.
CGATCGCTTTGCACGTTCTGGACGTATTGGCTTTGTCGTTATCGATGAGGCACACCATGCCGGTCTTGCCAAAGGCGGCGACCGGAGCGCCTACCTCGACATGCCCGATATTCTCAAAGCCCTGGGCGACCCCGTTGTCATGGCGGCAACGGCTACCGCGACGGCCCCGGTCGTGGCGGAGCTTGCTCGTGTATTGCCGATTACCAGGACGGTGGTCGACGAGACCGTTCGCGAGAACCTGCAACTCGAGGACGACCGTGACCTTGCGAGCCGCGAAAATCGCCTGGTGTCAATCGTGGCGACGGGGGAGAAGACCGTCATCTACGTCAACTCGCGCGACCAGTCCGTGGCGCTTGCCAAGACGTTGCGCAAACGCGTGCCCGACTGCGCGACCCATATTGCGTTCTATAACGCCGGGCTTGCTCGCTCCGATCGCCGCCGTGTCGAGGAAGCGTTTCGCGACGGAAGCCTCAGTTGCATCGTTTCGACCTCTGCCTTCGGTGAGGGCGTCAACCTGCCCGATATCCGTCATGTCGTGCTCTACCACATGCCGTTTGGTGCGATTGAGTTTAACCAGATGAGTGGCCGTGCCGGCCGCGATGGACAGCCCGCCGTGATTCACCTGCTCTATTCGTCGCGTGACGCTCGTATTAATGAGCGCCTGCTCGATTGTTACGCGCCCGAGCGCGATGAGCTTGTCACTCTCTATCGAGCGCTGCAGACCATGTGGCGCTCCAACCGTGGCAAGACGGGGGACGATTCATTCTGCGCGAGCGATATCGACATTGCGCAGATGTGTCTTGCCATCGATGCCCGCACGCCGGTCGACGAGCGCTCGGTGGAAAGCGGCCTGGGAATCTTCGAAGAACTCGGTTTCTGCCGCGTTTCGGGGTTTGACGATACGCGTCGCATCGCGATGGCGGAAAACCCCGGTCGCGTGCAATTAAGCAGGTCAATTCGCTATTTGGAGGGCTTGCGCTCGCGCATGGAGTTCACGGCTTTTCGGAGCTGGGCACTCGATTCGTGCGCTTCTGATATGCTAGCCAAAGTTAACCGCCCGATCGTACCGCGGGCCTAGGGGAAGGGGACCTCGATGGACGCCGCAGCCCGTACCGCCCATGATTCCACCCTCCAGCCGTTTTCGGAGATGGAGCACTATAAGCATGCCGATGAGCTGCCGCCCGAGATTATGGCGGACAGCTACGACAAGCTGGAGCGTCTGTGCCTCAAATATATGAACGAGGACGACTTCTCCAATGTGGAGCAGGCCTACTGCTTTGCTGCCGAGAAGCACTGCAACCAAAAGCGGCGCTCGGGTGAGATGTACATTAACCATCCCGTCGAGGTAGCTATCATTCTGGCTGACCTCAAGATGGACTGCGATGTGGTGTGCGCCGCGTTGCTGCACGATACCGTCGAGGACACCGAGACCTCGCTTGCCGATGTTTCGGGTCTGTTTGGCGAAACCGTGGCAGGGCTCGTCGACGGCGTGACCAAGCTCACCAACATTGAAGTCGACAGCATGGACGAGAAGCAGGCGCTTACGCTGCGCAAGATGTTCCTCGCCATGTCCAAGGACATCCGCGTCATCATCGTCAAGCTCGCCGACCGCCTGCATAACATGCGCACGCTTGCCGCTCTGCGCGAGGACCGCCGCCTGTTTAAGGCACGCGAGACCATGGACGTGTACGCGCCTTTGGCCGACCGCCTGGGCATGAGTTCAATCAAGTGGGAGCTCGAGGACCTGTCCTTTTTCTACTTGGAGCCCGATGCCTACCAGCGCATCGCGCGCATGGTATCCGAGTCGCGCGAGGTTCGCGAGCGTTATCTGGCCGAGACCATCAAGACGCTCACCGATGAGCTCAATCGCATTGGTCTTGAGGGCTTTCAGATCAACGGTCGTTCCAAGCACTATTGGTCCATCTATCAAAAGATGAAGCGCAAGGGCAAGGAGTTCTCCGAGATTTACGACCTGGTGGCGCTGCGCGTCATCACTCATTCGGTGCGCGATTGCTATTCCACGCTTGGTGCCGTGCATACCCTGTGGCATCCCATGCCCGGTCGTTTTAAAGACTATATCGCCATGCCCAAGGTCAATAACTACCAATCGCTTCACACGACGGTTATCGGCCCCACGGCCCGTCCGCTCGAGATTCAGATTCGAACCTACGAAATGCACGAGCAGGCCGAGTATGGCATCGCTGCCCACTGGCTGTATAAGAAGTCGGGCGGATCGTCTGCCTCCAAGACTAACGATGCGCAGCGTCTGGACGACCAGATCAACTGGCTCAAGCACTCACTCGACTGGGCGGCGTCTGACGAGATCACCGATGCCAAGGAATACCTGCATTCGCTGAAGGTCGACTTGTTCGACCAGGAAATTTTTGTCTTTACGCCCAAGGGCGAGGTCATGGCGCTTCGTGCCGGCTCTACACCGCTCGACTTTGCCTACGCCGTTCATACCGAGGTCGGTAACCACTGTGTCGGCGCCAAAATCAACGGTGCGGTGGCGCCGCTCACGCACGAGATCAAGACGGGTGACCGTGTCGAGATTCTGACTAACAAGAGCTCTAAGCCGTCGCGCGATTGGCTCAAGATCGTCAAGACACCTTCGGCCAAGTCAAAGATTCGCCGTTATTTCGCCGCCGCGACCAAGGATGACGACGCTGCCGCCGGCCGCGATATACTGGCCAAGGACCTGCGTAAGCGCGGGTATGGCATCTCTACGCCACGATCCACGCGTGCGCTCAACGCCGTGGCGGAGCAGTTTAACTTCAAGCAGCTCGAGGACCTTTTTGCAGCCGTTGGCGCGGGCAAGGTCGCCCCGCGCGCTGTGGGCAATAAGGTCGAGCAAATCTTGGACCCCAAGCCCGAGGAACAGCTCACCAAGGCCGAGGCTATCGCCGAGGTCGTAAAGCAGCCCGCTCGCGGCTCCAACCGCAAGCCGCAAAAGCGCGGTAAGAGCGCCAGTAACGGCATTATCGTCAAGGGCGAGAGCAACAGCGGCCTGCTGGTCCGTCTGGCTCATTGCTGCAACCCCGTGACGGGCGACGACATCGTCGGCTTCATCACGCGCGGTCGTGGCGTTTCGGTGCATCGCGCCAACTGCCCCAACGTCAAGGGCCTTATGGAACATCCCGAGCGCATGATTGACGTAGAGTGGGATGGTGCTGCCGATACGCTTTTCCAGGTCGAGATTGTGGTCGAGTGCCTGGACCGCATGGGCCTGCTCAAGGACGTCACCATCGCCATTGGCGATGCGGGCGGCAATATCCTTTCTGCCGCCACGTCGACCAACCGCGAGGGTATTGCAACCTTGCGCTTTATGGTCGAGATCTCGGACGCGAGTGGTCTGGATCCGCTGCTGGCCTCTATCAGCAGCGTCGACTCGGTCTACGACGCGCGCCGCCTGATGCCCGGCGAGGGTGGAGCCCAGCTTAAGCGCCGCGTTTAGTCGCGACGAACGTGTCACATTATCGATATTCGCTACACTCGAGGCATCGTTTGATGCCTCGAGTTCTATAGAGAGGAGAGGGACATGAGTGCTGTGTCCTTGGATTTAACTCCCAAGGGATCGGTCGAGATTGAGACGCTCGTAAACGGTCCCATTCAGACCAATAGCTATGCTGTTATTTCGGACAATGAGTGCGTGATTATCGACCCCGCATGGGAAGGCGAGCGTTTGGTGGAGCATATTCGAGCCGAACATGCCGGTGTACGCGTGCTTGGCGCCGTATGCACTCATGGCCATGCCGATCATGTTGGTGGTGTTGCCGGCGTGCGAACCACCGTTGGCGAGGGCTGCCAGTATGAGCTGTGTGCCAAGGATGTGGCGGTGCCGCATGCGAACATCG
>CALLRY010000351.1:0-3215 GCA_938014285.1 uncultured Collinsella sp.
CGGCCGACCTCATAAACGCCCAGATCGAGGCCCTCTTCGGGGACCTGCGTGGTCATAACGACGGTGCGACCCGAATCGACCCAGCGGAAAATTGCCTCTTGGAACGACTCGCCCGACTCGCCAAACTCGGGGATACCGCCAATGCCAAAGGTCTCCAGAATCACGGCGTCGTAGCTGTCGGCAAGGGCGTCGAGGATGCCCGGGTTCACGCCGGGCGTAAGCTTGAGTACAAATACGCGCGGGTCGATGCTGTCGTAGAAACGCACCGGGTTTTCGCCCAGATGAGTGCCGTGGAGCCCGTTGCGCACGATGCGGTCGTTGCGGATGTAGGCAATGGGCGGATAGTTGACGCTAATGAATGCGTTAAAGCTCATGGTGCGCTGCTTGCGGGCGCGCGTGCCGGCAATGGCTACGCCGCCAAACACGATCGAGACGTCGTGCGAATGCTCGTCGAGCGCATAGAGCAGGCTCTGGTACAGGTTGAGCTTGGCATCGGTAAAGGGGTTACCCATGGGCTTTTGCGAGCCGGTGAGTACGATGGGCTTGGGACTGTCCTGAATCAGATAGGAAAGCGCTGCCGCGGTGTAGCTCATGGTGTCGGTGCCGTGCAGGACCACAACGCCGTCGTGATCGGCATAGCCTTCGACGATGACATCGCGGATGCGCATCCAGTCGCTCGGGCGCATATTGGTGCTGTCGATGTTCATGGGCTGCACGACGTCGAGCTCGCAGAGGCCCGAGATCTCGGGGACGCTCTGGGCGAGTTCCTCACCGGTCAGGGCGGGGGAGAGGCCGTTACCGTCCTCGGTCGATGCGATGGTGCCGCCCGTGGCGATGAGAAGGATGCGCTTCATGCTGGTATTCCTATCGTATTTGCCGCCACAGAGGCGGAGTCGTTCGGCAGTATTGTGGCACAGGGCGTCCAATGTTCAAACGTATTACATCATCTGTAACGTTTGGTAACACTTCAATTGCCGTCAAATAGGGGCCCTGGTCGTGCGTTTGCCGTGCACTGATGGCTGCGAGGGACGAGAAACCCCATATAACGTGTACACTATGAAAGCAATTTTCGTTTATTCGCGCGGGTGGGCACCGGCTCCCCGCCAACAAGAGGGGGAAACCATGGATCAAAAGGCTTCCGCAAAGGTCCTCGTACTCGACTTTGGTGCGCAGTACGGTCAGCTCATTGCCCGTCGCGTCCGCGACCTCAACGTGTATTCCGAGATTGTCCCCTGCGACATCTCGGCCGACGAGATTCGCGAGATGAACGCCTCTGCGCTCATCCTTTCTGGCGGTCCGGCTTCCGTGTATGCCGAGGACGCTCCGTCTATCGATCCCGCCATCTTTGACCTGGGCCTTCCCGTCCTGGGCTTCTGCTACGGCCATCAGATCACGGCCGTGACGCTCGGCGGCAAGGTCGGCCACTCCGAGGTGGGCGAGTACGGCCGCGCCACCATCACGCGCACGGCCGGCGCCAAGCTCTTTAACTCCACGCCCATGGAGCAGACCGTGTGGATGAGCCACCGCGACGCCGTTTCCGAGGTGCCCGAGGGCTTTACCGTTACCGCCAGCACTGACGTGTGCCCGGTTGCTGCCATGGAGTGCGTCGAGCGCAAGATTTTCACCACGCAGTTCCACCCCGAGGTCAAGCACTCCGAGTATGGTCAGCAGCTGCTGAGCAACTTCCTGTTTGAGATCTGCGGCCTGGAGCCCAACTGGAGTATGGACAACCTGGTCGAGACCATGACGGCCGAGTTCCGCGAGAAGGTCGGCGACGACCGCGTGATTCTGGCCCTGTCCGGTGGCGTCGACTCCTCCGTCGTGGCTGCGCTGGGCGCTCGCGCCGTGGGCAAGCAGATGACCTGCGTGTTCATCAACCACGGTCTGCTGCGCAAGGGCGAGCCCGAGCAGGTGGAGGAGGTCTTCACCAAGCAGTTTGACGTCGACTTTATCCACGTCCACGCCGAGGACCGCTATGCCGAGCTTCTGGCCGGCGTGACCGAGCCCGAGGAGAAGCGCCGCATCATCGGTACGCAGTTCTGGAAAGAGTTCTTCGCGGTTGCTCAGCAGCTCGAGACCGATGGCAAGCCGGTCAAGTACCTGGCTCAGGGCACCATCTACCCCGACATCATCGAGTCCGGCGCTCGCAAGACGGGCGGCAAGACGGCCACCATCAAGAGCCATCACAACCTGATCCCGTTCCCCGAGGGCGTGCACTTCGACCTTATTGAGCCGCTCGATCACTTCTTTAAGGACGAGGTCCGTGCACTTGGTCTGGCGCTGGGCCTGCCGGGTCACATCGTGTTCCGTCAGCCTTTCCCGGGTCCGGGTCTGGCCATCCGCATCATCGGCGCGGTCGACAAGGAGAAGCTCGAGATCCTCAAGAACGCCGACGCTATCGTGCGCGAGGAGCTCGACGCCTACAACCAGCGCCTGTATGAGCAGACCGGCGAGCGTAACTCCGAGCACAGCTGCTGGCAGTATTTTGCGGTTCTGCCCGACATCAAGTCCGTCGGCGTTATGGGTGACGAGCGCACCTACCAGCGCCCGATCATCCTGCGTGCCGTCGAGTCCAGCGATGCCATGACCGCCGACTGGGCCAAACTGCCTTACGACGTCCTGGCCCGCATCTCCGGCCGCATCGTTGCTGAGGTCCCCGGCGCCAACCGCGTGTGCTACGACATCACGTCTAAGCCGCCCGCGACGATCGAGTGGGAGTAGGCTGACAGGGTTCTGACCTGCACTTTTGAGTGCCGCACTGTGCTCCTGAGTTTCGTTTCGTACGAGAGTTACGGCAAAACCACCAGCGACATTGGTGAGTAAACTCGATTATCGAGCCTCCGTTCCCATGTTGGAACGGAGGCTTTTTCTTTGCCTTTTTACTCTCTTTCACCTGCGATTTCGCGATTTACTCCCCGTGTTTCAAGATGGAAGCGTTTGGTTGCGAGCCACGCCGCTGTGAGGGCCTGAGTCGTCAGGCCCCGCACAGGGGGACCGCGATGGTGGCCACCGCGCCGCCCGAGGGGCTGTTGGCGAGCGAGACGGAGCCCCCGTGGGCGCTCGCGGCCTCGGAGGCGGCGTGGAGGCCGAGCCCGTAGTGGCGGCCTCCGTCGCGCGAGGAGCGGGAGGAGTCGTCTGTGAAGAGGCGCTCACAGCCGCGTTCGAGGGCGGCGGGAGAGAAGCCCGGTCCGTCGTCGGCCACCTCGATGACGAGG
>CALLRY010000352.1:0-8441 GCA_938014285.1 uncultured Collinsella sp.
CGGCAGGCGATCGTGGTGCCCGCATTCTCGACCGTAAAATCCATACTGTGTTCCCATCGTCAACACCACCAGGCCGTGCCGGGGTGCGGCTTGGTCAGATGGCGTCATTTTGTGTGTACATGAATGCGTCTACTGTACCCAGCTCGCACCCTTTCATGACAGGGTTTCGAAAACTCGCCCGATTGCAAGGTTTCTGCCTAAACAACAGCGCCCAAACCCGCAACCCACATGAAGGCCGATGCTATGCTTAAGCTCAACTGTCCCAAGGAGCATATGCCTATGTCTACGTTTTTAAATGCCAGCCCCATCTTTGGGCCCGTTCGCAGCCGTCGCCTGGGCCTTTCGCTCGGCGTCAACATGATGCCGGCCAGCGGCAAAATCTGCACGTTCGACTGCATTTACTGCGAAAACGGTCTCAACGCTGAGCGCCCCTGCCATGAGCCGTACAACATAGCTGCCGTGGCACTCGACGCGCTCGAGGTAAAGCTGCGCGAGATGGCAGCCGAGGGCGAGCTCCCCGATGTAATCACCTTCGCAGGCAACGGCGAGCCCACCGCCGCACCGGAGTTTCCGCAGGCCATCGCCGGCGCCGTCGCGCTGCGCGACGAGCTGGCCCCAAACACCAAGATTGCCGTGCTTTCCAATGGCACGCGCGCCGACCGTCCCCAGGTACACGATGCGCTCATGATGGTCGACGACAACATCCTCAAGCTCGATTCGGTCGACCCGGCTTTTATCCAGCTGCTCGACCAGCCCGTTGGCCCCTACGATGTAGAGCACCAGATCGAAACGTTCGCGAGCTTTAACGGTCATGTCATTATCCAGACGATGTTTTTGAGCGGTGAGTACCGGGGCAAGTCTCTCGATAACACCGGCGAGGAGTACGTTGGCCCTTGGCTCTCGGCGCTCAAGCGCATTCGCCCACAGGAGGCGACCATTTACACGGTGGCGCGCGAAACACCGGTCGCCGGCCTTGCTAAAGCGGCGCCCGAGGTGCTCGACAAGATTGCTGCACGCGTGCGCGCCCTCGGCATCCCCTGCCAGGTGAGCTACTAGCAAAACCACGCAGCAGCCAGTGCCCGCCATCCCGCCCCATCAGTTGCGGTGATATAGTTCCTATTTGTGCTGTTAAACCGCTTAAATCGGAACTATATCAACGCAACTTTTATAGACGCGTGGGTGGGCTATACTAGCTGCGGATGAAAGGAAGTTAGCCATGTTTGACAAAGGACCCGTGCCCGGCCGCAACGACGCTTGCTGGTGCGGCAGCGGCAAAAAATATAAGAAATGCCATAGCACCTTTGATGAGCGCCTCGAGCGCTTGTGGGAAGAGGGCTGGGAGGTTCTGCCTCGCACGCTCTACAAGACGCCCGCCGATATCGAGGGCATCAAGCGCTCGGCCGCCATCAACGTGGGCGTACTCGATTATGTGGGCGAGCATATCGCTGCAGGCATGACCACCAACCAGATCGACCAGATGATCTACGACTACACCGTCGAGCACGGTGGCACGCCGGCCGATCTCAACTACGAGGGCTATCCCAAGAGCGTGTGCACCTCAATCAACGACGTGGTCTGTCACGGTATCCCCTGCGATACGGATGTGCTGCACGAAGGCGACATCATCAACGTGGATTGCTCCACGATCTTGGACGGCTACTTTAGCGACTCGAGCCGCATGTTCTGCATCGGCGAGGTCTCTGCCGAGCGCCAACGCCTGGTCGACGTCACCCGCGCCAGCGTGGAGGCGGGTCTGGCGGCCGTCAAGCCATGGCTACCGTTGTCCGTTATGGCCGAGGCCGTGCAAAAGACCGTCGAGGACGCCGGCTTTAGCGTGGTGCGCGAGTACGGCGGACACGGCATTGGCAAGGAGTTCCACGAGGACCCGTTTGTGGGCTTTACCACCGAGGCACCCGATGTGGACACCATCATGGCCCCGGGCATGGTCTTTACCATCGAGCCCATGGTCAATGCCGGAGCGCCCGACATCAAGATTAGCAAGGGTGACGGTTGGTGCGTGCGCACCAAGGACGGCAGCGATTCGGCCCAGTGCGAGGTACAGCTCGTGGTGACCGAGGATGGTTACGAGCTACTGAGCTGGTAGCTGTAGATACGCCGGGCTACGCGATGGATATGCTAACCATCGCGTAGCCCGGCGTTTTATTTGAACGTTTTGCCTGATAAAACATGCCAAAATAAACCTGTCCCTTTTTGGCAGGTCGAGCGGAGAGGACTGCTTGTGAACATCCTGGTTTTGCTGCCCGTCAACGATCGTCACCGCGCGATCCTCGAGTCGAGCGCTCCGGGCGAGGACTTTATCTACACGAGCTCCGACGCCATCACGCGTGAGCAGGTCGCCAACGCCGACGTGATCTTGGGCAACATTGACCCTGCCTTGCTTACCGCATGCGAGCATCTCCAGCTGTTGCAATTGCACACCGCCGGCTATAACGATTACTTGGCCGCCGGCACCGTGCCGGCTGAAGCCAAGCTGTCTTGCTCGATCGGCGCCTACGGTCAGGCCGTGAGCGAGCACATGTTTGCCATGGTCCTTTCCATGATGAAGCGCCTGCCCGGCTATCACGACTTGCAGCGCGAGCATCGCTGGGAGGATTTGGGGCCGGTCACCTCGCTCAAAAACGCCAACGTGCTGGTGCTGGGCGCGGGCGACATTGGCGGCCACTTTGCCACGCTCTGCCGCAGCATGGGCGCACACGTCCGCGGCATCAAGCGCCATCCGCTCGTCTACCCCATTGTGTTTGAGGACATGGACGGCATGGATGCCCTGTCTGAGCGCCTGGCCGAGGCTGACATCGTCGCATCCTTTATGCCCAGCACACCCGAGACCCGCGGCCTGGCGAACGCCGAGTTCTTTGCCGCGATGAAACCGGGCGCCTTCTTTGCCAACGGCGGCCGCGGCGATCTTGTGGTCGCCGACGACTTGGTTGCCGCCCTGGAGTCGGGACATCTCGCCGGCGCCGCGGTCGACGTCACCGACCCCGAACCGTTGCCTGAGACAAGCCCACTGTGGGATGCGCCCAACATGCTCATCACGCCGCACGTCTCCGGTTGGTTCCATCTGGCCGCCACGCTCAACAACGTCGTCGACATCGCAGCGGAGAATCTGCGTCACCTGCAAGCCGGCGAGACCCTACGCTGCTGGATCGAGCACTAATCTTGTTCCGCCGTTCTAACGAACGGCGGACCACTCGACGCTGCGACCCCGTCTGGACGGCAATCTGCCTTTCAATCGTCGGGCATGGCCAGAAGGCCAATGCCCTCCTCTTTCAAGGCACCTTGCTCGCCCAGACGGGCTCTCGCTGACTTTTGTTCAACCTATAGGGACTGGCTGGCGCGGCCCTGCCTGGGGACATTCGCTGACTTTTGTTCGACCTGTGGGGTCTTCAAATTGTTAGAGCGTTGCTAAGTAATTCTTTGCGTCTTCTACGCTCATTGCGGCGACTGGTGCGTGTGAGCAGAGCTTGACATCGTTGGTGACCAGAAGGTCTGTCTTTGCGCGCATCGCTGCCGCGATGATTAAATCGTCTTCGTAATCGCTATGGAGCTCACGCTGCTTACTCGCCATCCATATGTCGCTCAGGTCGCAGGGCACGGGCGTAGCAAGTTGCGACAAAACGTCGAGGCAATCCCATGCGAGTGATGTCGCCGCCGAAGCGGCATCTTGAGACAGCGAACCGTGCTCTCGCCGATACCACGCCTTATGTTCACTCGAAATCAAATAGAACAGGTCTTTGGACGATGTCGCCGCATACATCAGCTCAGCCTGAGCCGTACACGCATCACGCAAAAACTCAATTGCCGCCGAACGACCGCGTCGTGAAGGGATGAAATAATCAAGCCAGACGTTGGTGTCAACCAAGATGCGCTTAGGATTCTCACTCATAGAGCCAGCTCATCTCCTCGCCATAGCGATCAGCATAGGCGTTCCGTTTGAGCTCTTCGTCGTCCGATGGCTGAGCCTTGACCATATCGATTCCTGACTCACGGCAAGCGGCAGCGAACAGCTTCGACCCCTGATCCATGAGCTCGAGCTTACGTTTGGCGGCCTTTTCGCGCTCGCGCTGTTCCGCCCGGGCACGACTGGGCAGCAGGATATCCTCGAGCGCACCGGGGCGATCGGCCAGCGACGCTGCAAGCTGCCAGAGCGCTCGCACCGCTTGGCTCGGCGTCATACCGGCCCTGGAGAGAGCGGCGTCCCCACTCCTTTTGAGATCGGCATCGAGACGCACGTTGATCTGAGCGGCTGTTGTGGTCATGACCCCTCCTTAATACTTCAAAACTATCATAAAACTCTATGGTAGATACGTAAAGCATGTATAGCATTTATAAGCATTAGCCGTACTCTGTACACAAAAAGCCGCCGAGGCACACTGCACCTCGGCGGCCACGTATCACAGATCTAGTTCGGTTTTACCCTTTGCATTCGCCCAGATAAAACCTGCCAAAATTAACATCCCTTTTTGGCAGGTTTTAGAGCTCCACGCTTTCGGCGCCGTTGATGGTTAGGTTGCGCCCGTAGAAGGCGGTGAGGGCGCGGATGGCGTACATCACGTCGCGCACGCCGCCGGTCTCGTAGCTCGAGTGCATGGCAAGCTGCGGCAGACCCACGTCCACGGCATGCATGCTCGCCTGCATATTGGACAGATTGCCAAGCGTGGAGCCGCCGGCCATATCGCTCTTGTTGGCGAAAGTCTGCGTTGGCACGTCGGCGTCATCGCAAATAGCCTGGAACACCGCGCGGCTAAAGGCATCGGTGCAGTAGTGCTGGTTGGCAGCTTCCTTGATAACGATGCCGCCGTTGAGCACCACCTGGTTGCGCGCATCGCACTTCTCGGCGTGGTTGGGGTGCACGGCATGCGCGTTGTCGCAGCTCACGAGCATCGATGCGGCAAGGGCGCGATGATACGACTCGTCGTCAAAGCCCAGCGAGCCGTTAATGCGGCGCAGCGCGTCGGCCAAGAACGTCGACATGGCGCCCTGCTTGGTCTCGGAGCCAACCTCCTCGTTATCGAAGCAGCAGAAGACCGAGACGTCGTGCGCGTTCTCGGCACCCAAAAATGCCTGCAGCGAGGTGTAGGCGCAGGCCAGGTCGTCGAGCTTGGGCGTCGAGATAAATTCGTCGGCCCAACCCCAAATGCGCGCATCCTGACGATTAACCAGGAACAGATCGCGGCCCAAAATTTGCTCGGGCTCAACATCCAGCTCTTCGGCGATCAGGGCGTCAAAGTCACCCTGCTTAAGCTCGCCGGCGCTGATGAGCGGGCACAGGTCGACGGCTCGGTTGGGAGCAAAGCCCTCGTTAACGCCGCGGTTCATGTGGATGGCAAGGCTCGGAATGATAGCGACCTCGCGCTCGGTGACAAGCAGACGACTCTCGATACGGTCGCCCTCGCGCACCAACACGCGGCCCGCGAGCGCCAGCGGGCGATCGAACCAGGTGTAGTCGATCATACCGCCGTAGGCCTCGGTGTTCAGGCGCAGCGTCTCGCCCGCGCCGTCAAGCTCGGGCACGGCCTTGACCTTAAACGTCGGCGAATCGCTGTGCGACGCCGTGAGTTGAAAATGATAGTCGCCGGCAACGCCGTCCTCGCCCCACGTAGCAGCCAGGTCCTCGCCCACCTTAAAGGCAACAACGCTCGAAGTGTTGCGCTGCGTGTAATAGCGACCGCCCGGCTCGATGTCCCACGCCGCGTTCTCGGGCAGGTAGGTAAAGCCCGCCTCGTCGAGCTCGGCCATAATGGTCGCCGCCGTATGGAACATGCTGGGGCATGCCTCGATAAAGTCGATAAGGTCGTTGGCGGCCTCGATATCGTCGGCCGTCACGTGCACGCGCTCGGGCGTTTCCTGATCCGTCATGCTCTCCCCTTTCGCTGGGTTGATGGTCCCCTCCAGCATACCCCGTCGCGCCAGCGCCGCGCCTTTCATTCCATGTTTAATCCCGCGCCGCTCACCAAGTTGAGCCATCATGCTCGCGCTCCTTTTGCGACAATTACGCTAACAGGACGAGAGGAGCCGTCATGAAGCCACGTAACATTGCCATCGCCTGCGGTGTTGCAGGAACCGCCGTCGGCATCGCCATTGCCGCCGGTATCGTTTATCACAAACAAATCAAGTCCGCCGCGTCGCTCAAACGCTTGACCGGCTACGCGGATGGCTATGACCTGTACGCAATCGACATCGTCTACGACTACGATCTTGATCGCATCATCTCCGCTGGCGTGCGCGACGACCAGACCTATATCGATGCCGTGGTGGCCCAGGTGCTGCCCGGTGTGCCGGCACATGTCCAGGCGCCCCAGTTTGCCTGCAGCGCTTTTGTCGCCATAGATGCCGAAGGCCGCGTGCGTACCGGTCGCAATTACGACTTTAAGGACGACACCTCGGCGCTGCTGGTGCGCAATCACCCACGAGGCGGCTATGCCTCCATCGGGCTTGCCGCCCTTAACAACCTGGGCGATAACACACCGCTTGACTCCGTCGCCGGACGCGCCGCTGCACTCATGGGCCCGTTTGCCCAGCTCGACGGTGTTAACGAATGCGGCGTGTCCATTGCCGTACTCACTCTGGATTCCAAACCCTGTGACCAGGACACGCAACGCCCCGTCATCAACACTTCGCTCGCCATCCGCCTTGTGCTCGACCGCGCGGCTACCACGCAGGAGGCCGTAGACTTGCTTTCTGCCTACGACATGCACGCCATGGCAGGACGCGATTACCACTTCTTTATCAACGACGCCTCCGGTGACGCGCGCGTAGTAGAGTGGGATCCGCGCGATCCGGACCGCGCTTTCAAAGCGACTCCTGTATGCCAGGTTACGAACTTCTACGCCTGCCATGGCGACGAAGTACTGCCCAACCAAAAGAATGGCGAGCTTGGCCATGGTAAAGAGCGCGCCATCGCAATCGCCGATGTCCTTGACGCCCATGTCGGTGCCCAGGACGAGGCAGTCGCTTGGAAGGCCCTACGCGTCGCAGCGCAAGAGCCCAATCCGGAAGACATCACCAGCAATACGCAGTGGTCGGTCGTCTTTGACAACACCGAGCCCGCTGCCGCCATCACGCTGCGCCGCCACTGGGGCGACGTCGATGCCTTCGCGCTGTAAGGCGCTGGCACCTTCGTCCTTACGCTCGCCTGACGTTGCTTACATTTCCATACGCTTGAGCTAACACGTTTTACCCCCGCATCAACAGTGTGCGGGGGTAAACTTATGCGCATGTTATAACTTGCCCGGAAGGATTCACCATGCTTAGGATCGGTCTTCTTACTAGTGGCGGCGACTGCCAGGCGCTCAACGCCACCATGCGCGGCATCGTCAAAACGCTTATGACCAATAGCGAAGAGCCTATCGAGATTTATGGCTTTGAGGACGGCTATCAGGGCCTTATCTACAGCAGGTTCCGCGTCATGACGCCCGCCGATTTTAGCGGTATCCTCACCCGCGGCGGCACCATCCTAGGCACGAGCCGCACGCCGTTCAAGCGCCTGAACATTCCCGAGGCCGACGGCGTCGAGAAGGTGCCCGCGATGGTCCACACCTATCACAAGTTGCAGCTCGACTGCCTGTTTATGCTGGGCGGCAACGGCTCCACCAAGACCGCCAACCGCCTGCGCGAAGAGGGCCTCAACGTTATCGCCCTGCCCAAGACCATCGATAACGACACCTGGGGCACCGAGATGACCTTTGGCTTTACGAGCGCCATCGACGTCGCAACCAAGTGCATCGACGACATCCACACTACCGCCTCGAGCCACGGGCGCGTGTTCGTTATCGAGATTATGGGCCACAAGGTTGGCTGGATCCCGCTGTATGCCGGCGTCGCGGGCGGCGCGGACGTCATCCTGATTCCCGAGATCCCCTACGACATGGACCAGGTCATCAAGACCATCGAGCATCGCATGGAAACCGGCAGCCGCTTTACCATCGTGGCCGTCGCCGAGGGCGCCATCTCCAAGGAGGACGCGGCGCTGTCCAAGAAGGAGTACAAGAAGAAGCTCGCCGAGCGCACGAGCCCGTCGATCGTCTACGACATCGCCAAGGAGATCGAGGCCAAGACCGGTCGCGAGACCCGCGTCGCCATCCCCGGCCACACGCAGCGCGGCGGCCAGCCCGACGCTCAGGACCGCATCTTTGCGACCCAGTGCGGCGTCGAGGCCGCGCTTGGCTGCCTGCGCGGCGAGTTTGGCTACATGATCGCCCTGCGCGACGGCAAGATGTGCCACATGCCGCTCGAGGAGGTCGCCGGCAAGCTCAAGTTTGTCGACCCCCAGAGCGATCTGGTGCGCGAGGCCAAGGCGCTGGGCATCAGCTTCGGCGACGAATAGCCTCGGCTGGAACCGCCCCCATCGGAGGCCCCAGGGCTTACCTCCCAAATCGTCCTCGGACATGTCTGGACCCCGCCGTGCGCTTCGCGCGGCGGGG
>CALLRY010000353.1:0-2604 GCA_938014285.1 uncultured Collinsella sp.
TTTGCAGTCCCGTCGCTCCGTCCGCCGGCATTCGACCGCAACATGTTGGTCAAGCACAATCT
This sequence comes from uncultured Collinsella sp., assembly GCA_938014285.1. Taxonomy (GTDB): domain Bacteria; phylum Actinomycetota; class Coriobacteriia; order Coriobacteriales; family Coriobacteriaceae; genus Collinsella. The sequence continues at coordinate 63 of CALLRY010000353.1, forward strand.
TTTGGATTCTTTTGGCGTGAGCGGTTTGGTTTTGGTAGGATTTGTCAGCGGCTTGACTAAGGGGGTTTTATAACTGCCACGCAGGTAGCCGTGTTGGTAACGTTTTACCGACTTGCCAAGAACCCCTCATTTTTAATGCGTCTGCAAAATGACTAATTGCTTTGACCTGCTGAAACACTATATGTTGTGTTTGACCTAAAAAAAGAATACAGGATATAGATGCGTCTTTGTCGTATGATAGATGGCGGACAGAGAACGAAGACCTTAACTGCCTCTTTTGAACGTGTCCTTGAGCCGCTTGATCGGCTCCAGGGAATGTCCGCATGGAGGCTTATGGTTTATCGAGAACACAGATTGCGCGACGGCGCCGCAAGACAGGGGCAAGCCCTGCCGGGTATCGTTTGGCTCTGAAGCGCGATGAGGCTACGATGCGAAAGGGGCAAGAGGATGAAGATCATCAAGCGCAGCGGCACCGAGGTTGTCTTTGACATCGATAAGATCGTCAATGCCATCCGCGCCGCAAACTTGGAGGTCGAGGAGAGCTCTCGTCTTACCGACCGCCAGGTGGTTTACGCGGCACAAAACGTCGCCGAGGCATGCGAGAACGCGGGCCACACCGTGTCGGTCGAGGAGATTCAGGATCTGGTCGAGGACGAGATTATGCGTCTCGACTGCTACGAGGTCGCTCGCCATTACATCATCTATCGCTATGTTCAGAGCCTGAAGCGCCAGAAGAACACGACCGACGACAAGATTCTGTCGCTGATTGAGTGCAACAACGAAGAGGTCAAGCAGGAGAACTCCAACAAGAACCCGACCGTCAATTCCGTTCAGCGTGACTACATGGCCGGCGAGATCTCCAAGGATCTGACTCAGCGTGTGTTGCTGCCCCAGGAGATTGTGGATGCCCACAATGAGGGTCTGATTCACTTCCATGATTCGGACTACTTTGCCCAGCACATGCATAACTGCGACCTGGTGAATCTGGAGGATATGCTCCAGAACGGTACTGTTATCTCGGGTACGCTGATTGAGAAGCCGCACAGCTTCTCGACCGCCTGCAACATCGCGACGCAGATCATCGCCCAGGTTGCTTCCTCCCAGTACGGTGGCCAGTCGATTTCGCTGACCCATCTTGCCCCGTTCGTCGAGGTGAGCCGTCAAAAGATTCGCGGCGAGGTCGCCCGCGAGCTCGAGGAGCTCGGCGTTTCCGCATCTCCCGAAAAGGTCCGCGAGGTTGTTGAGGACCGCCTGCGTGACGAGATCCGTCGCGGCGTTCAGACGATTCAGTATCAGGTCGTGACCCACCAACGGCCAGGCGCCGTTCGTGACGGTCTTTATGTATCTTAACGAGGCCCGTACGCCTCAGGAGAAGCATGACCTTGCCATGATTGTGGAGGAGACGCTTCGTCAGCGCTATGAGGGCGTTAAGAACGAAGCCGGCGTGTGGATCACCCCGGCGTTCCCCAAGCTCATCTACGTGCTCGAGGACGATAACGTTCACGAGGATTCCCCGTACTTCTACCTGACTCAGCTGGCTGCGAAGTGCACCGCCAAGCGCATGGTGCCCGACTACATCTCCGAGAAGAAGATGCGCGAGCTCAAGCTGTCGAAGGGCGAGACCGCGGGCAACGGCGACTGCTATACCTGCATGGGTTGCCGCAGCTTCCTGACGCCCGACCGCTCCGGTAACGGATTTAACAACGTGGCCAACGCGCTGAACTATGACCCGAACAAGCCCAAGTACTACGGTCGCTTTAACCAGGGCGTTGTGACCATCAACCTGCCCGATGTCGCGCTGAGCTCGCATCAGGACATGGATAAGTTCTGGAAGATCTTCGACGAGCGCCTTGAGCTGTGCCACCGCGCCCTGCTGTGCCGTCATGAGCGTCTGATGGGTACGCTTTCGGATGCCGCACCGATTCTTTGGCAGTACGGTGCCCTCGCCCGCCTGAAGAAGGGCGAGACGATCGACAAGTTGCTCGTGGGCGGTTACTCCACCATTAGTCTGGGTTATGCCGGCCTGTATGAGTGCGTTAAGTACATGACGGGCCACAGCCACACCGAGAAGGAGGGCACGCCCTTTGCCATGGCCGTCATGCAGCGCATGAACGACAAGTGCGCGGAGTGGAAGGCCGAAAGCGATATTGATTTCTCGCTGTACGGTACCCCGCTTGAGTCGACGACCTACAAGTTCGCCAAGTGCCTGCAGCGTCGTTTTGGCATCATCCCGGGCGTGACGGACAAGGGCTACATCACCAACAGCTACCACGTCCACGTGTCCGAGGAGATCGACGCATTCGACAAGCTCAAGTTCGAGGGTATGTTCCAGCAGCTTTCGCCGGGCGGTGCCATCTCCTACGTCGAGGTTCCCAACATGCAGGACAACCTCAAGGCTGTCATTCGCGTGATGCAGTACATCTACGACAACATCATGTACGCCGAGCTCAACACCAAGAGCGACTACTGCCAGGTGTGCGGCTACGACGGTGAGATCAAGATTGTCGAGGATGACGGCAAGCTGGTGTGGGAGTGCCCCAAT
>CALLRY010000354.1:0-22592 GCA_938014285.1 uncultured Collinsella sp.
TCAGGCTGCTCAATTTCCGATGCTCTTTTTGCTCAAATCCTCTTGACGAAACACATTTGGCGCAAAGCCGTGGCTGGACGGTCATAAAAGAGGTCGCAACCGAGGGACTTTGCCAACGCATTCTCGAACAGCTGCAGCCCAAATTCCAGGCCAAACACGCCAGATTTGAGCCCACCGTAGCTGGCATATCCATCGGCAGCATAGACATTGAGCGAATCGGTCCATCGCTACGCGACGCCATGAGACAGACAATATCCAAGAATGAAAATGGCCTGCTCATCACTCTCGACGAGGTTCAAGACGCAGAGCTCGATGAGGTCCGAACGCTCTCCATTGCGATTCAGCAGGTTATCGGCGAAGACCTTGATATAGCCTTTGTTTTTGCGGGGCTGCCTTCGATGATTGAAAGCATCATCAACGGAAAGACACTTACGTTTTTGCGCCGTGCCCTCCCCTTTGATCTGAAGGCTGTGGCAGTAACCGAAGTGTCGTACTCCCTCGAGGAAACCATTGAAGCGTCTGGCATGGAGTTGCAGCCAGGTGTTGCCGGCCAACTTGCCGAGGCAACGCAAGGCTATCCTTTCATGATCCAACTCGTTGGATACTACGCATGGCAGTTGGCAAGACGTGCACATACAGCGATTCTTGGAGAAGAAGAAGCCGAGCGCGGCATTGCAACGGCACGCGAACGCTTCTGCGCCATGGTGATTGAGCCCGCGCTGCGGCGCATTCCGCCCACGTGCATCGCTTATCTGCTGAGCATGGCATCTTTGGGGCAGACGAGCTCGACCAGCATGGTTGCCGATGCCCTAAACAAAACGCCTCAACAGGTGAGTTCCGTCCGCAGCCGCCTGTTAAGAGAATCGATTATCGAGGCTCCCTCGTACGGCAAGGTCTCATTTGCCATCCCCTACACGCGCGACTACCTCTACGAGCACAAAGCCGAACTGGAAGTTGAACTGTAGAAACGGCAACTGCCCTGCAAGACGAAAACCGTTTTCGTACGGATTTAAAGCAGACGTAAACGATTTTCGTCTTGATTTGCGTACGGAATTAAGACGTAAATTGCGCTTTCGTACGCTTATTACCAGACGCAAATTGTTTTCGTCCGGGCATGCGTCCCCAATCTAGACGAAAAGAGCCCCGAGCTCGTATTGAACTGCATCCCAATTCTTGGACGGGCGCCGATGCCCTGATCTCTGCCATGTCGAGGTGCGAGATCAAATCCTTGGCGCGCTCGCCGGAGTGGTATGCCTTGTTCGGCGCCACCTTCCTGTAGAGCTTCTTGAGCTTCGTCTTCCCCTTGTTGCCCGGCGGCATCTCCGTCTCAGGTGGCAGCCCTAGGAAGGACAGGACGCCGGGCAGGTCGCACAGCATCACGTCCTCGATGTCGGCCTTGGCCGCCAGGTCAACGACTCTCTGCGCTGTCGGCGAGATGTTCGGGGTGCTGCTACCGCCCGCTGGTTCGGAAGCTGGCGGGCAGTAGCGGGCAGTAGCGGCAGTAGCGGTGTGGCTCGATAGGCCCGAATATCCGTAAGGAAGGTGCTCGCTCTCATATGTGCTGATATGCCTCGCCTCGCGAACCTTGGGATGCTTCCTGAGGTAATCCCTCAATTCGAGCCACTCTTTATGCTCATAACGCTTCGAAATCGTTTCCCCGTCGACAGTTTCCTTCACATAATGGTATGTTCGAACGCCTTCGAACTTGCCGAACCCGTTCTCGACGCTGAAGTTTCTGAACCAGCGCGAAAACCCATTCAGGTCCATGAAGTTGACTTGGGGATGCCTGTCTTTCGTTCGTTCGAATGAGTGGACGAGCGGAGTGCCTTTGACTTGTTCCAGGCCGAAGGCTTCCATTTCGCGGGCCTGCTCCTTTTTCCAGAATTCGAGATACGACGTCAGCGTCTCGCTTATCGAGATCCTCCGCACGCTTTTCTTGCTTTTGGGCGAGCGAACGCTTCGATCGGCCGCGAACTGCTGCTCAATGAGGATGCTTCTGTTCTCGACGGAGACATCGGACCACGTCATCCCGAGGGCTTCTGCCCTTCTCATGTCGGTGTCGAGCATGAGCATCACGCATGTGATGTGCGCGTCCGGTTCTCGATTGAGTAGGATGTCGAGTAGGCGAGCGGCGTGATGGTTCCTTCGCGGTTGTCGTGGAACTTTTTTGCGTACGAGCCGACGGTGTCCCTCGATTTTTGGACGTAGGTGCCGCTGTTGAGTTCTGCCTTGTAGGCTTCGAGTGCGGCGTCGACCTCTCGGCTTTTGGTGGTATGTACGGTCTGCCACGGCGAATAGCGGTATTTGCCCGTGACCGGATCCTTGCCGAGGCTGTGACGGTAGCGCCACGTGTATTTGTCGCGGCGTTGCTTCGTTCCTTTGCCTATGACGAGAGGTCGGTCGTTCATCGTGTTCCTTGCCTGAAGTGCCTGAGAATCGCGCTCGGTTGCGCGGAATGGCGCAAAGGGCTGGGGCGGGTGGGCATTACCCTTGGTGGTGGGCCCTGCGTGGGGTCACACCCCAAGGGTAATGCTCCGCCTGACCGCTTTCAAGCTCGTTGTGGGTCGAATTTGGGTCGAATTATTCCGCGTACTTTTCTTTCGTAAATCTATGAAAACATCAAATGACCTGGAGTTATATTGACTTCAATTTGGGTCGAAATGTCTGAATGAAACAACGTCGTAGCGACCTCATAACCCGAAGGTCGGTGGTTCAAATCCGCCCCCCGCGACCATGAAACTTCAGGTCGGAAGCATAAAAGCTCCCGACCTTTTTCTTTGTCTAGGGGTTTCGGCATCTCTCGTTCTTTGGGTACCTCGAGGCGGGCAATCAGATAGATGCTTACGAGTATCATAGGGTCTTTTTACGTCGCGGTCGTGTCTCGTACTGGTGCGCCGCTCTTTGTGGGACGTGTCACTTTGCCATAGGTTGTCCGGCGGCGGGGCGCAGGTCGTTCCCCGTGGCGTCGCTCCTTTCGACGCTACGCTGCCTGGCTACTCGTTCCACTGGTGCTTTTTCATGTCGACGCAGCCGTTGTCTCGGAAGGCGACTCCTTCCTCCGTCAGTAGTGCTCGCTGGTCGGGGAAGTTTGGCGCGAGGCGTCCCGCGTGGTTGACGACGCGGTGGCAGGGATAATCGCCGTAGCGATCCGCCTCGCTCAGCACCGCTCCGACCAGGCGAGAGTTTTTCTCCCTGCCGATGAGGCGCGCTATCTGACCGTACGAGGCGACGCATCCCGCCGGAATCTCTGCCACGACGGAGAGAATCTCATAAACCAAATCTTCGTCCAGGACTTTTCCCATCGTATCGCTCCCGTGTTCGCTTTTGCCTTCGGGGGCGCGGCGCCGATCACCCGTGCTGCGATTTTCGCAGCTCCCCTTACCGAAGCATCGAGGGAAAGCGCGTGCGTGTCAAGGTTGTCTGGTCCAGTTGCTGGCTCGATGCCTCGAGATGTTCGCCTCAAGTGCGACCTGCCCCTATTGGAAAAGGATGCCGAAGATGTATTTGGTGATGGCGGAGCGGCGGATGACCCCCACGAGTTTGCCCTCGTCATCAACCACAGGAAGCTTCTTGAACTTCTTCTTCGCCAGCAGCGCGGCGACGCGGGCGATGCTCTGCTCGGGACGGGCACACACTACCTGGCGCGTCGCGAAATCCATGACGCAGCGATCCTTCAGGTCTTCGATGCGCTGCTCAAGGCTCTGATCGTCGAAGTACAGCATGGACGCGTCGCCGCCCGTGAAGATGGTGTGAGCGCGATGCTGCGCGATGGCTCCCATGACATCGCCGTCGGAGATGAACCCGACCACCTGGTTGCGCTCATCGATTACGGGCATGCTGCTCACCTCGTTTTCGGCGAGCATGCGCACCACGTCGGAAATCGTGCAATCCTGCGTGCAGGTGAACGGCTCTTCAATCATGATGCTCGAAACGGGCGTCCCCTCGAGCTCGAGCGGGATGCGCTCGGACAGAATCTCGGACATCGCTTATGCCTCCTTCGTTTTCGGTGCGGTTTTCTTGGTGCGCACGCTGAATATGGCGCAGATAAGGGAAACGAGGCCGATTGCCGCGCACACCTTGTAAGCGACGCCCGCGCCCACGGCGGTGGCTACTTGGATGCTCGCATCGACGCCGGCCGACGCGGTGACGCTTGTCATGACCGTGATGATGAGCGCCGTGCACAAACCGCCGGCGACCTGGCGGCCGGTGTTCGCGATGGCGTTGCCGTGGGCGATCATGTCATTTTTCAAGGCATTGACACCCCATGTGTTCACCGGCATGTTCGCGAGCGACTGGCCGGCGGACTGCAGCATGCAGAACAGCGCAACCACCAAGATGGGCGTGTTTACCGTCGAAAGCGAGAGCAGGAACAGGGCGCCGGTCATGAGGGCCAGGCCGACGATCGAGATGGCACGCGGACCGAACTTGTCGAACACCACGCCGGAGATAGGGCTGATGATGATGCCCACCGCCGCGGCGGGAAGCATGGCCATGCCGGTTTCGAAGGCCGAAGCGCCAAGCGAGGTTTGCAGCAGCAACGGCAACAGCGTGTTGGTGACCAGGCATGCGGCGTTGATGAGCGTGACGATGATGGCGGCCACGCGGAAATCGCGCGTCTTGAGCGTGCCCAGTTGAAGCAGCGGGTCCTCGATTTTGCCCTGGCGTACGACGAACAGCACCAAGCACACGACACCCGCGACGATCGAGCCGAGCACCACGGGGTTGCCCCAACCCATCGACGAGGCGCTCGAGAACCCGTAGAGAAGTCCGCCGAAGGCGATGGTGGAGAGGACGACCGAGGGCAGGTCGAGCTTGGGGTTCTTCAGCTCGCCCACGTTTTTCAGCATGAACACGCCCAGCACCAGCACGAGAATTGCGAGGGGGACGATGGCGCCGATCATGGTGCGCCAGCCGTACGTGTCGATCACCGCACCGCCTACGACGGGGCCGACCGCGGGACCCGCCGACATGACGATGCCCGCCATGCCCATAGCCGTTCCTCGTTTCTCGACGGGGAACACCAGCATGGGAACCACCGAGACAAGCGGCATGAGCACGCCTGAGCCCGCCGCTTGCAACACGCGACCGATGATGAGGAACAGGAAATCAGGGGCTGCGGCGCACAGCAGCGTGCCCAGCGCGAACACCAGCGTCGCCCCGAAGAATAGCGCGCGGGTGCTGAACTTGTCGATAAGGAACGCCGAAACGGGGACCATGATGCCGCTCACCAGCGGGTATATGGACATGATCCACTGGGCAGTCGAGGCATCGATGGCGAAATCGGACATGATGACCGGCAGCGCAGGCGACATCACCGTTTGGTTCAGTAGCGCCAAGAAGGCACCCAGGACGACGACCGCGACGATGCGGATCTGGGTACCGGTAATGCGCCCATTGGCGGGCGCGACCGTACAATTATCAGACATAAGCTTCCTTCGTATCTATTCGATTCTTCGCCGAAGGCGCGCCGGCCCACGGGCGAAATAACATGCACGTGCTATGCGTGCATCAGATACGACAGGAAGAAAGCGGCTGCTCAGAGCGCACTTGGGGAACAACAGGAGAGGCCCCGTATACCAGGGGCCGCCGAATTGCGATGTATGCTTTGGTCAAATCCTTCATCTTTGGTCAAATCCTTCATAGCGGGGAGGTATTCTAGCAGCCGTCTTCGCCCCTTTCAAGGGATGTAACCCAGACGTTGATTTTCTTCACCGAGGCGCCATCGTTGACGGGTGGCGTGCTTCTCTATCGCCACACCGCGGGGCGAGCTTGTACATCGGCTATGTGTGCAGCTGCGAGCGTGTCGCCGGCGCGCGCTGGGCGCCAGTCCGATCCGGCCGACTCTTGCCGACGGTCGGTCGCCGTCCTCCTCCATCTCCGCCTGCTCTGTTTTTGCTCGGCTCCCTTGTCGTATCATGGACGGACGAGAATTGAGCGAAGGCGGTACGTATGAACATCCAGATATTCGGCACGAAGAAAAGCTTCGATACTAAGAAGGCGCAGCGCTATTTCAAGGAACGTCGTGTGAAGTTCCAGTTCATCGACTTGAAGGAAAAGAGGATGAGCAAAGGCGAGCTCGAAAGCGTGGCGCGCGCCGTCGGCGGGATCGACGCTGCGATCGATCCAAAGGCGAAAGATGCCGACACGGTTGCGCTCGTACAGTATCTTGCTGCCGACCAGAAGTTCGAAAAGGTGCTCGATAACCAGCAGATTCTTCGTGAGCCCATCGTTCGCAACGGCCGCCAGGCAACCGTTGGCTACAAGCCTGACGTGTGGAAGGGCTGGGAATAAAGCGGCTGGGAATAAAGTGAAGCGCCCACGCCCGTGGTTTTATCCACGGACGCGGGCGCTTGCGTAAGACGTCTCTTGTCGTTTGAGTGGAGCGCCCCGGCGGCGCTGAACAACGCGCCCCGGTGACGTGGCTCGGGGCTCTTTGTGCCGCGCATCTATGAGAGGAGATATTTGATGCGCATGGGCGCTACTCCATGTAGCCACCCTGAATGGCGGAAACTGCATGCTCGGTAAAGAACTTGAGCGTGCCGGAGGTATAGCGATTAGCCTTGGGCTTCCAAGCGGCTCGGCGCTCGGCCAGGACGGCATCGATCTCGGCCGGCTCCATCTCCTTGCCGGCGATGCCCACAATAGACAGCGAGCGCTCGGGGATGTTGATCTGGATAAGGTCGCCCTCCTCGATCAGGGCAATCGGGCCGCCCACGGCAGCCTCGGGCGAAACGTGACCGATAGCCGGGCCCTTGGAGGCGCCGGAGAAGCGGCCATCGGTGATAAGGGCAATGCTCGCACCCAGCTCGGGATCGCTGGCGATAGCCTCGGTGGTGTAGAACATCTCGGGCATACCGGAACCCTTGGGGCCCTCATAGCGAATGATAACGGCATCGCCGGGCTTGACCTCGTGCGTCAGGACGGCGTGGATGGCGTCCTCCTCGCAATCGAACGGACGGGCCTTAAGCGTGGCCTGGAACATCTCGCGCGGAACAACCGTGTGCTTGACGACGGCGCCCTCGGGGGCAAGGTTGCCGTGGAGGATGGCGATGGAGCCGTCGGTACCAAAAGCCTGGTCAAACGGGCGAATGATGTCCTCGCGCTTGAGGTTCCATTTCTCCAAGTAGCGGCCGCACTTCTCGTAGTAGCCGTTGTTCTTAAGGTCCTCGAGGTTTTCGCCGAGAGTCTTGCCGGTGACGGTCATAACGTCGAGGTGGAGCATCGACTTGATCTCCTCCATGATGCGCGGCACGCCACCCGCATAGTAGAAGAACTGCGCCGGCCACTCACCTGCGGGACGAACGTTGAGCAGGTAGTGGGCACCACGGTGCAGACGGTCGAAGTCGTCGGCGGACATCTCGATGCCAAACTCGCGGGCGATCGCAGGGATATGCAGCAGCGAGTTGGTGGAGCCGGAAATGGCGCCGTGGACCATGATGAGGTTCTCGAAGGACTCCTTGGTCACGATGTCGCGCGGGCACAGGTTGTGTTCGGAGAGCCACACGGACTGACGGCCGGCCTCGCGCGCAAACTCACACAGATCGGAGCTGGTTGCGGGCAGCAGGGCCGTGCCGGGGAGCATAAGGCCCAGGGCCTCGGCGGTAACCTGCATGGTCGACGCGGTGCCCATAAAGGAGCAGGCGCCGCAGCTGGGGCATGCGTTGTGCTTGGCAAACTCAAGTTCCTCGCGAGAGATCTCGCCGCGCTCGTAGCGGGCAGAAATCGCACCGAGCTGCTCCAGGGTCAACAGGTCGGGGCCTGCATCCATGACACCGCCGGTAACGACGATGGAGGGGATGTTGATGCGGCCCATGGCCATAAGGTTCGCAGGCAGGCCCTTATCGCAGCTGGCAACAAAGACGCCGGCGTCGAACGGGGTGGCCTTGGCATGAATCTCGATTATGTTGGCGATCATGTCGCGACTGGGCAGCGAGTAGTTGATGCCGTCGTGGCCCTGGGCCTCGCCGTCGCAGATATCGGTGCAGAAGTAACGGGCACCATGACCGCCAGCCTCGGCAACGCCGGCACGAACCTCCTCGACCAGCTCAAACAGGCCGGCAGAACCCGGGTGCGAGTCGCCGAACGTCGACTCGATAATGACCTGCGGCTTGTCCAGATCCTCGATGGACCAGCCAGAGCCCAGACGCAGCGGGTCCATCTCGGGGCTGATGGTGCGAAACTTGCCGGAACGCGGCTGCAGCTTGGCAACCAAGTCGGCTGCCTCCTGCTGAATCTGTGCCTTGGTCTTCTCGTCCATAATGCTCTCCTCTTTTGGTTTGAACGGTTGTACCAATCGTTGGTTAATGAATCAGGTGAAATGGGTACCGAGCGATGCACTCGGCGAAAGATGCTTAGCTACGCGAACTAGGCGAAGAACGAAATCACCAGGGCGCAGGCAAGACCCGAAAGGCCGATGAGCGTCTCCATAACGGTCCAGGACTTGAGGGTGGTCTTCTCGTCAATCTCCAGGAATGAGGAGCACATCCAAAAACCGGCATCGTTGACGTGCGAGAGGGCCGTGGCACCGCCGCAGATGGCAAGACAGATAGCGGCACGCATGAGCACCGAAGCACCGGCAACCGCGGGCATGGCGGCCATAATGCCCGATGCCATGGTCATAGCGACGATGGAGCTGCCGACAGAGGCACGCACCATGACGGCAATCAAAAAGGCAACAACCACCAAAGGCAGCGGTGAAGCCTCGAGCATAGGGCCAATAACCTGGCCCAAGCCGCAGTCCTGCAGCATCCAGCGAATGACGCCGCCGCAAGCGATAACCAGCAAGATCATGCCGACGGGCTTAAGAGAGCGGTCGAGCAAGGCCTTGAGCTCGGCGCCGGAGTAACCGCGGCGCGCGCCCAGCAGATACATCGCGACGAGCGTGGCGAGCGTCAAAGCGACGAACGGCTTGCCTAGGAAGGCGAGAATCGAGGCGAGCTCGGCGGGCATGGGGATATAAGAGGACAACGTGCCCAGCAAAATCAGACAAAGCGGCGTAAGCACGATGGCAAGCACCATGCCAAAGGAGGGAAGCTCCTTTTCGTCGCTCGCGCCCTCGGCAGAGGTAAAGTGCTCCGGAACATCGGTAAAGATGCGACCGCCCACGTTGCGGCCCCAGATGACGCCGGCAATCGCCATGGCGATGAAGGCGGTGGGGATACCGACGAGAATCATGGTGCCCAGGTCGACACCGAGCGTGCCGGCGACCAAAACCGACCCGGCCGATGGCGGCACAAACGCATAGCCAGCGGCAAGTCCCGCAAGCAGCGCGATGCCGTAGTAGAGCGTCGACTTTTTGGTCTGCGATGCCACGCTAAACGCAAGTGGGATCAAAACGACCACGCCGGCCTCAAAGAACACCGTAGTGCCGATAACCAGACCGGTAATTCCCAGCGCCCAGCTGGAATGACCCTGCCCAAAGGTATCGATGAAGGTCTGGGCGATCTTCTTGGCGCCGCCGCTCTCTTCAAGAATCTGACCAAACATCGAGCCCAGGCCAATGAGCAGGGCGATGTTTTGCAGCGTGGTGCCCACGCCCTTGGTGACAGTGTCCGCCACCAGGTCGAGCGGCATACCGGCGCCGATGCCGATCGCGAGCGCCGAGACCATCATCGAAAGCACGGGATGCAGCTTGAACTTAATGATGAGCGCAAGCAGCAGCGCAATGCCCACGATGGCGGCGATGACCAGCCTGGTGGGATCAGCCATAAACGTTGGGTCTGACATCTTTCCTCCAATTCATCAGACCTTTTGAATTCGTCTGATGACTATAGCGTGTTTTGGAAAGGTCTGATGTTTCATTTTGAAATTTGTTCGAAATACATCTGATGTATTTGGTGAACGGTCGGAAAAGAGCTGCGAACGGCATATATGTGGCAGCTGATTCATGTCAAGCCGTCTGCATAGCGTTCGCAGTGCGCTAAAATAGCTCAGATGAATTCTTTTGATATGAGGTGAAGCGTGGCACGAGCCGATTCGGGACTCCCCGAGCAGATTTCGGAGAAAATTATTCAACTGATCCTGGATGAGCATCTTGAGCAAGGCGACCGCCTGCCCAAGGAGGCTGTGCTCGTCGAGCGCCTGGGTGCTGGCAGGAGCACCGTACGCGAGGCTATGAAGCTGCTGCAGTCGCGCAACATCGTGCGCATTAAGCAGGGCTCGGGCACCTATGTGGCATCAAACCCCGGCGTTGCCGACGATCCGCTGGGCTTTACCTTTATCGATGACAAGAGGCGCCTGGCACGCGACCTGCTCGAAGTGCGCTTTATGATCGAGCCGCAGATGGCCAGCATGGCCGCAGAGCACGCGACCGACGATCAAATCATCTGCATTAAAGAGCTTTGCGATGAGTCCGAGCACTTGGCCGCGCGGGACGAAGACTATTCTGCCGCCGACACCGCGTTTCACATCGCAATTGCCGAAAGCTGCGGCAACCTCGTCGTTCCCCGCCTGATGGGCGTGCTCAAGGCGTCTGTCCCCCTGTTTATTGACGTGACCGGCAAAAAGCTGGTTGAGGAAACCATCCGCACCCACCGTGGCGTGGCCGACGCCATCGCCGCGCGCAATCCCACCGCAGCGCACGACGCGATGTACCTGCATCTGGTGTACAACCGCAACATGATCGCAGAGGGAGCGCAGGAACAGAGCAAATAGACGTCCGCACGGCAAGGGCGAGACTACCGTTCGCCTTTTAAAAGTGAACGTTCACCTGATTTTAGAAGAATCTGATTTTTAAATCCTCCTCTTCTCCTATACTGACCTTGTATGAAAAGCAAGACTTATATAGATGAACGTTTCTTTTGAAAGGATCGCTATGTCTGATCTTATGGACAGCTTCCGCCTGGATGGCAAGGTCGCGCTCGTAACCGGCGCCACCTATGGCATTGGCATGGCCATCGCCGAGGCGCTCGGAGAGGTCGGCGCCAAGATCGCCTTTAACGCACGTCACGCCGACAAGGTGGCCGAGGCCGAGAAGCACTACCGCGAGCTGGGCTTTGAGGCTCATGGTTACGTGGCAGACGTCACCGACGAGGCCGTCGTCGCCGAGCTCATCGCCAAGATCGAGACCGACTTTGGCACCACGCCCGACATCCTGGTCAACAACGCCGGCGTCATCCAGCGCACCCCGATGCTCGACATGAGCGCCGAGGACTTCCGCCGCGTCGTCGATATTGACCTCAACGCACCGTTTATCGTGTCCAAGGCCTGCCTGCCCGGCATGATCGCCAAGGGCCACGGCAAGATCATCAACATCTGCTCGATGATGAGCGAGCTGGGCCGCGAGACCATCGCCGGCTATGCCGCCGCCAAGGGCGGACTCAAGATGCTCACCAAGAACATCTGCTCGGAGTTTGGCGAGGCCAATATCCAGTGCAACGGCATTGGACCCGGCTACATCGCCACGCCGCAGACCGCGCCGCTGCGCGAGACGCAGCCCGACGGCAGCCGCCATCCGTTTGACCAGTTCATCATTGCTAAGACGCCGGCAGCCCGCTGGGGCACGCCCGAGGATCTGAAGGGCCCCGCCGTGTTCTTGGCTTCCGATGCATCGAACTTCGTCAACGGCCACATCCTCTATGTCGACGGCGGCATCCTCGCATACATTGGAAAACAGCCTCAATAAGCGTCGCCGCAACTGCCCACATCAGGTTTCACCCACTCGTTTTTCATTTGAGTTGCGGTGAGATAAGGATTGGTTTTGGCTTCTATCAGGCAAAACAGTCCGCATTTCACCGCAAGTTAGAAATAGAAAGGTAATTCGCAATGAAGATCGCTCTGATCAATGAGAACTCTCAGAACTCCAAGAACCCCATGATCGAGGCTGCCCTTAAGAAGGTTGTCGAGCCCATGGGCCACACCGTCTTTAATTATGGCATGTATGCCGACGCCGACTCCAAGCCCCTCACCTACGTGCAGAACGGCATCCTTGCCGCCGTGCTGCTGAACTCCGGCGCTGCCGACTACGTCGTGACCGGCTGCGGCACCGGCGAGGGCGCCATGCTCGCCTGCAACTCCTTCCCCGGCGTGCTGTGCGGCCATGTTGCCGACCCGCTCGACGCCTACACTTTTGCCCAGGTCAACGATGGCAACGCCGTCGCCATGCCCTTCGCCCTCAAGAATGGCTGGGGCCAGGAGCTCAATCTTGAGTACACCTTCGAGAAGCTCTTTGGCTTTGGTTCGGGCAACGGCTATCCTGCCGAGCGCGTTGAGCCCGAGCAGCGTAACAAGAAAATCCTCGACGGCGTGCGCGCTGTGACCATGCGCCCGCTCGTCGACGTCCTGGGCGAGATCGATCAGGACCTGGTCCGCGGCGCCCTGGCTGGCGAGCACTTCCAGGAGTACTTCTTTGCCAACGCCACCGATGAGACCATCATCGCCAAGGTCAAGGAGATCCTGGGCCTCTAATCGCACGACTCATTGCAGCTAACGCAAGCGGCGGTCGTCCCACGTATGGAACGACCGCCGCTTTTTGCTATCTACCGACTGGCGCCGCGGGGATAGGTCCCCCATACACCAAGGGGCCGACTAGAGCTCGCAGGCAACCTTGTAACCATCGCCGATGGCATCGCGGATGTTGCCACACTTCTGGGCATCGCCCAGCACGTGGACAGCAACGCCGGCAGCGGCAAGGTCGTCGGCCAACTTGGTATTGGGACGATAGCCCATGGCAAGCACCAGCGTATCGGCACCGGTGATGGTGTGGACCTCGCCGTCCTTTTCGTAACTGATGGTGTCCTCTGTGATCTCGGTCACCTTGGCCTCGGTCAGCACGTGGACGCCCTTGGAGAGCATGCGCGTGATGAGCACCGCGCGACCGGCACCGCCCTCGTTGGCGGCGAGCGTCTTGGTCATCTCGATGACGGTGACATCGCGGTTGGCCGGCGACAGGTCGTTGACCAACGGGGCCAGGTAATCGGCCGTCTCGCAGCCAACGGTGCCGCCGCCCACGATGACGATCTTCTTACCCGGGAAAGCCTTGCCACCCAGCAGGTCGTCGGCCGTCATAACCTGCTTAAAGCCCTGCATGAAGGCCGGAGCGATGGGCTCGGCGCCATAGGCCAGGACGACCTCGTAGCCGGCGTAGTCGCGCTGAATGTCCTCGGCAGTAAGCTCGGTGCCAAATACGCACTTCACGCCCGCCTCAGCAAGACGGCGATACTGATACTTGATCACACGGGTGAGTTCCTGCTTTGCCGGCGGAACGGCTGCGATACGCATCTCGCCGCCCGGTTCGTCCTGCTTGTCCACGAGCACCACGTTGTGGCCGCGCTTGGCGGCAATGAACGCCGCCTCCATGCCCGCAGGACCAGCGCCCACAACGAGCACGTTCTTGGCCTCGGCGGCAGGCTCGTAGCCAGCCTCGTCGCGCTCCACGTCCGGATTAACGGTGCAGGAGATGCGTTTGCCAAACATAATGCCGTTCAGGCAGCGCAGGCAGCCAATGCAGGGGCGAATATCGTCGGCGTTGCCGGCAGCGGCCTTGTTGCAGAACTCGGCATCACACAGATTGGCGCGGCCCATCATGCAGATATCGGCAGCGCCGTCCTCGATCAGCTCCTCGGCGATCCAGGCCTCGTTGATACGGCCGACCGTGGCGACGGGAATGTTCACGTGCTTCTTAATCTCGCGCGAGCAGGCGGCATGCGAGGCCTGCTGAGTACCGGCGGCGGGAATTGCGGAACCGCGCTTGATGGTGGTACCGCCCGACACGTGAATCATGTCGACGCCGGCCTTCTCCAAGCGACGCGAGACATAGATCATGTCGTTGAGGGTCAGGCCGCCATCGGTGTACTCATCGCCCGAGATGCGGACGTCGATGATAAAGTCCTTGCCGCAGCGCTCGCGAATCTCGGCGATGACCTCGAGCAAAAAGCGCATGCGGGCGTCGAGCGAGCCGCCGTACTCATCGGTACGCTTGTTATAGAGCGGGGTCAAGAAACCGCCGAGCATGCCGTGGGCGTGCGCCGCATGGACCTCGACGCCATCGACACCGGCCTTCTGCATACGCACGGCAGCGTCGCCAAACTGATGCGTGAGCTCGTGAATCTCATCGACCGTAATGGGGCGCGGCGCCTCGCGGGCATAGGACGGGCCCACAAAGGACGGAGCGATCAGGCGCGGCGTACCCGGAATGTTAAAGGCCATATAGGCGGGGTGGAAGAGCTGCGGCATGATCTTGCAGCCATACTCGTGGACGGCCGCGGCGAGCTTTTCCCAGCCAGGGATAAACGTGTCGTCGTAGCAGCACATGTCACCCGGCAGATAGGTATAGGTAGGCTCGACCGTCACGACCTCGGTGATGATGAGGCCCACGCCGCCCTTGGCGCGGGCACGGTAATGATCGACCAAGTCGTCGGTCACATAGCCATGATCGGCCAGGTTGGTGGACACCGGCGGCATAAAGACGCGGTTCTTGACCTCGGTCGTACCGACCTTGATCGGACTAAAGAGCATCGGGTAGGCGGAGGACTCCATCCAGGGTTCCTTTCATTTGAGCCGCTCGGCGGCAGTTGCTGACGTACCTATCGTATCAGTATCCGCCGCATTCGTACTCGCTCGCACTCCCCACTTTCAATCCCAACCCTCACAAAAAAGTTGCGGCGGAATACGGAGTAGGTGAGGCTTTTGACAGGCAAAACAGTCCGTATTTCACCGCAACTGATGGGCGGGATGGAGTTAGAGGCCCAGGTAGCTGGTCATGCCTTCGACGGCGAGCTTGGCGCCGGCTACGGCGTGAACAACCGTCAGCGGGCCGTTAACCACGTCGCCGGCGGCAAAGACGCCAGGCACGGTGGTCATACCGTTCTCATCGACCGAAAGCAGGCCACGATGGTCGGTCTCTAGGCCGCCCGTTGTAAGCACAAGCTTGTCTTTGGGCACCTGCGAAGCTGCAATCACAACTGTGTCGGCAGACGCATGGTCGAGCTCCTCCTCGTAGCCCACCACGTTGTTGTCCTCGTCAAAGATAGCCGTCTCGAACACCGGACCGTTATCGTCGATGGCGCAGATCGCCTTGCCGCACACAATCTCGGCACCGTCAAGCTCGGTCAGCTCGACCTCGTCGTCGATGGCCGAGATATGGCGCGAGCGTGCATACACAGTGACCTTGCGAGCACCCGAACGCAGCGCCGTGCGGGCCACATCCATGGCCACATTACCGGCACCGATGACCGCCACGTTCTGCCCGATCGCCACGCTCGAGGGATCGACCAGGTAATCGATACCAAACAGCACGTTGCCGCGCGACTCGCCGGGAATGCCCAGTTTGCGGGCACGCCAGGTACCGGTACCAACAAAGACCGCATCGTAGCCGTCGCGCAGCAGGTCGTCGATATGCAGCGCGCCACCGATGGTGGTCGAGGGGCGCACGCGCACGCCAAGCGAGCACATCACATGACGGTACTTTTGCACGAGCGCACGGGGCAGGCGGAACTCGGGGATACCGTATTCCAGCACACCGCCGATCTCGGGGCGCTGTTCAAATACCGTGACGGCACAGCCTAGCTGGGCCATCTTAATGGCCACGGTAATACCGGCGGGACCGGAACCGACCACAGCAACCTGTTTGCCGCACGACGGCGCAGACGTCCACTCCTTACGATCCAAATACGCTGTCGAGATATAGTTCTCGATGCTCGAGAAATGTACGGGTGTGCCCTTGCGGCCCTGGATGCACGCGCCCTCGCACTGGCCCGAATGGTTGCAAACCATGGAGCAGACCGCGCTCATGGGATTGTTCTGGAACAGCAGCTCGCCCGCCTCTTCTAGACGACGCTGTTTGAACAGGTCGATGACCTGCGGAATAGGCGTCTGAACCGGGCAGCCCTTAATCTGACAGAACGCCCTTTTACAACCTAGGCAACGATTCGCCTCTTCGACAATGTGGATAGCCACGCAACTCCCCTTTTTAATGCAATCCAATGGGGGCGACGATAAAGACCCTTCACCGCCGCCCCCATACAGGTAATCTCAATCTGCCGACACAGCAAAAGCCAATGCTATAACTCGCGATGCGAAGCCCCGCAGCGAGCGGACATGTGCTCGAGTGTCGCCAGGCAGTCAGCCGCCGTCGCCGGCACACTGTTCTCGACCACGCAGGGAATCCCAGGGCAGGCGGCAGCCGCCCAGGCCACTACGGGCTCAAAGTCATAGCGGCCCGTCTCGCCCACGCCATGACACACCAGACGTGAACCCGTACCGTCGCACCAACCGGCTTCGTCCTCGTTATCAACGACCTCAAAATCCTTGGCGTGCAGCACGCGAATCTTGCTGCCGCATAAATAGAGCATGCGCGCGGTGATTTCCTGCGCTTCGTCAACGACGCTGGGGTGCAGCAGCGACACTGGGTCATAGATCACGCCGAGCGACGGGCTCGAGACGCGCTCCAGCACCTCACGGCAGCGATCTGGCGTGTTGACTGTCTCGTTCCAACCGGGCTCAATTAGAACCTGACCGCCCACGGCCTCGGCCCGATCGCAGACGTGTGCGAGTCCGTCCATAAAAGCCTCGAGTGCCCCATCGGTCATGCGGTCGTCAGCAACGCGGTTCTGCGCATTGGGGCGACCGGTCTCGGTACCCACCGGGCATCCGCCGAGCATCTGGGCAAAGTTCAGGCATGCCTCGTACTCGGCAATGTTATCCATGAGCTGTTGGCGATCGGGCGTCGCCAAATTCTTATAGCAGCCGAGCACGGCGACCGAAACGCCCGCCTCGTCGAGCACCGCACGCAAATGGTCGGCAAGCTCGCGGGTCAGGCCGCCTCGATCGATCCCCATCGATGCGTAGAGCACCTTGCTCGGCAGCTGAATGCACGAAAAGCCCAGCTCTCCCGCCATGCGGATGCGTTCCTCGACGGTCCCCTGCGGAAGGTCGTGCAAACGCACACCCGGAGTAATAGCCCCCACGTTATTCACATCCCTTATGAGCGTTGATGCCCGGGGTGTATCCGCCAAACGGGTCCTCGATAGAGCACACACCCGAGGGAGCAAGCGGGTCATGCCTGCCAGCCAGTTTGTCGTGATGCATGGTCTCGATATAGGCAAGCACCAGCGGCGCCACGCCCTTCGCATCGTTTTTGACGATAGGCTCGCTCATGTAGTAACCAAACGTGCCCTCGCGGTGCGCGGTGTTTCCCAAGCCCGCGACCAGGCAGATGTTGTCGAGCGCCAGCTGGCCATCATGCTCGGACAGGCAGGTCTCGCAGATGCCGTCGAAGGCGCGACGGCCGTACTGGTAGTAGCGCTCGCCCAGCACGCCTAGACGCACGCCCTTCATGATGGCATTGGCAAAGATCGCGCTACCAGACTCCTCCAGGTAGTTGGGGGCGATATTGGGCAGGTTGATGACCTGATGCCACATGCCGGTCCTCTCGTCCTGATACGGCAGCATGGCATCGATCAGGTCGTGGAACATCTTGCGAATCTCGTCCTTCTCGGCTGACATCGAAGGCGGCATGAGCTCCCAGGTATCGATGAGTGCCATGGCAAACCAGCCCTCGGCGCGCAGCCAGAAGTTAGCCGAAAGGCCGGTGACCGGGTCGCACCAGAACTGTTTGCGGCTCGCGTCGTAAGCGTGATAGTACAGACCGTTGAGGGGGTTGCGCATCAGGTCATGCACGACCTGGAACATATGGAAGCTGTCCGAGCAGGCACGACGGTTGTGGAAGCTCAGCTCGTACTGCATGTAGAACGGCTGGGCCATATACATGCCATCGAGCCAGATCTGGTTGGGATAGACGGCCTTGTGCCAAAACACGCCTTCTTTGGTGCGCGGCTGAGTCTCGAGCTGGCGGTAGATGGTGTCCATGGCGGCACGGTACTTGGGCTTGCCCACCAGGTCATAGAGCTTGTAGAGGGTCTTGCCCGCATTGACGTTATCGAGGTTGTACTCCTGCGGGTTGTAATGCTTGATGGTACCGTCGTCCTGGACAAAGAAATCGATGTAGTCATCGGCAAAGGTCAGGTAGCGCTGCTCACCCGTGATCTCGTACAGCTCGATGAGCGCCTTGATCATGCAGCCGTCGATATAGTTCCAGGTGTTCTCCTTGCCGGCGCGAATCTTTTCGATATTCCAAGCCGGCGCCTGCGGCGTAGAGGTTTCGATCAACTGCTCGATATAACGGTCCAGGATTTGATTGCAACCCATTGCTGTCCCCTCTGACATAAACGATAGGTGAACGTTACCCCTAGTGTAACGCGAACGGGGAATATAGGGTGAACGTTAACCCTATATTCCCCGCAAACGGCAGACTTTTAGCGGCAAACGGCGGTGAGACCCGCGGCGATGCGATGCGCCAGGCGCTCATAGCCGGCAGGACTGTAATGCAGACCGTCCGGCATATAGAGCTCGCGGTGCTCCGGCAAAAACGGGCTGATACCGCTTTGCGCATACAGGTCAATCACCGGCACGGAGTAGCAGTCACAGACCTCGAGCATCGCTCGCACGTAGGCGACCTGCGTCAGGCCCAGGTGGTTGAGCTCGTCGCTTGCCGGGATATCCTTCTCGTGCTTACCGCTCGTCTTGCACGGCGTCATAAACACGAGCTTTGCCTGAGGTGAGCGCGCCGTGATGGTGCGGATCAGGTAATCGAGTGCACCATAGAACTCGTGCACATCGGTACTGCCCAACTCGCCAAGCGGCACGTTGCGGCTAAAGTCGTTGACGCCGCCAAAGACGATGTAGATATCAGCCGCATTGTCGATGCCGTCCAGGCGCTCGACAAACGAATCGCTGCGGTCGGCCTTGATGGCGATACGCGAACCCTTGATGCCAAAGTTCTCGATGACCGCGCCTCCCAGCAACGCGCCCAAATGCGAGGTCCACGAGATGTCGTTGCCTCCCCCACCGCAGCCGTTGTCGCCCCAGGTCGTTGAGTCGCCAAAGCAGCAAATGGTCGATTCACTCAAGCTCTTCGTTTCCATAATCTTCTCCTCATCCGCCCATCGGCGATCATACAGGAACGTACCGTTTATTCGCAGCATGCCGAGGGGCTATGCACGGGGGCGCATTCCGCAACGTGCGAATCGAGCCATTCGATATCCTCGGCAAGATGTGCCACGCCCAGATGGTGTTCACCCGGACACACCTCGTGCCGCAGGCCATCTCTGCGACCCAGCAACTTGTAGGCATCGCGCACGATCTTGAGCTGCTCGTCAACATTTTTCAGCCCGCGCGCACCGTTCAGATGATCCTCTTCGCAGCTCTGCACCAACAGCGGGCGCGGCGCGATGAGCGAGTCAATATCGCCCATGTCGAGTAAGCGCCAAAGTCCGGGTGTGTAGTTGCAGCTGCAATTGCCATTGAGGTGCAGCAGTGAATCACCGACACCGTACAGATAGCCCGAGACAAACGCCTTGCGCACACGCGGGTCGAGTGCGGCCAGGTACAACGTCATGTAGCCGCCACCCGAAAAACCAAAGCAACCCAAGTCATCCATGGCAATGTCGCCGCGCGCCTCCAAGTAATCGATCAAGCGCATGTTGTCCCAGACGTTGAGGCCCGCAACCGTAAGACCCAGTGGCTCGGCCATACGTGCTTGATTCAGACACGTACCGCGCAGGTAGCTGTTCTCGTCATCGCCCTGGCCCTTCCAGTCACGACGGTATCCCCAACCGCGCGCATCAGGACAGACGGTTACGTAACCCATGCGTGCCAAACGCAGACCGTAGTCGTAATTGAACTTACGCACGGCATCATCGACAGCCGGCACGCCCGCAACACCGGCTACGCTTGCAGCACCCGCTCCCTGATGGCCATGCGGGCAGATATAACAGCGTTTGAGCCCCCGCTCATCAAGCTTAGGACAAGACGGCTCCAACAGGTAAAACGGCATCCACACATCGTGCTCAACCTGCAATATCGCATGGGTGCGCACGATGCCGCCGGCAACCCGCACGCGGCTGAGCTCACGAATCTCAATCGGGACGCGGTCCATAAGCGAAAGGCCCAAAACATCGTACAGACGAGTCCTGGTCGCAATCTTCCATGCCTCAAAATCTGCAGGAGTCTTGCCCGTAAAAGCAGCCGAACGTCCCTCGCGCTTCAGCCGGGCACGCAGCGCAGGCTCGTCTTCGCAGTACGTCTCGATGTGCACGGTGCGGCCATTGGCAGATAGCCCAGCCGTCTCCACCGCATCACCGTCGCCGCCCTCGGGATCCCAGCCGTCCGCACCGGCAAGCACCTGTTCGCGGGCGTACCCGGCGGCAGCCATCACATCGAGTTTATTTGCCCACGGCACCCAGTCGGTAGTATCACCCGCCGGCCCATGCAGGATCGCGCCAGCATACTGCACGCAGTTGTGCGCCGCCGGCTTATTCCAATCCCACCAGCCTTCGCGCTTGATATGTCGCCCCAGCCAGCAATCGATCAGCACAGTTTGCGCCCATTCGCGCCAAGGACGGCCCAGGAAGACCGAATCCGGTGCCACGCCATCCGGAGCTGTAAACGAACAGCCGTGGAACACAAATCCGTACGGCTCGCCTTTAGGCGTGGAGGCTGCCGTTACATACCCGTTGACATCCATATCGCGATTGAGCGAGCGAATCTCGCACCCCTCAAAGTAGGCACGCGCGCCGCCAAAGATAAAGTCGACATCGCCCTCGATCCGGCAACGTCGAAAATACTGGCGCCCCACCCGGCGCGGCGCATACTGTTTGGGTCCTATGAACCCGCCCGGTTTGGCCTCATGCGGCGGCAGCGGACCCAAAAACAGTGTGTCCTGGTGCCCCTTAATGCAGCAGGCATCGACAACCAGACGGTCGCCATCGGCATACAGGGCAATCGCCTGACCGACCTCGCGCCCATCGCCCGCATCGTTTTCGATCGTGAGGTTCTCGAGCCGTACGTCGTCGGCATCGACCAAAACGGTATAGGTCCTAAACGTGCCGAGCGTGCCGTCCACGCCCGAGCCGTCCTCCGAAGGCATCTTGGCACCCAGGCTGCCCACGATACGCACGCTGTCGGCCGTCTCTCCCTCAATCGTCACATGCGAGCGATGAATCTCGACCCGCTCGCGATACTCGCCCGGATCGACGCGAATCATCACCGGTTGCTCGGCATCCGGATAGAGCTGATCGGCTGCCGCCAAGGCATCGGAAATCGTTGGATACGCTCCTGCCGCAGCCCTCGAAACGCGCAGCGTATAGATACTTTCGCTCATCGTCCATCACACTCCCATGCAACGAACTGTTCAGGCCAGCCCTGAACTTGTGGCTGAATATGCTCGGCGCAGCCCTTAAATGCCGTTAGGGCCGTGGCGAGCGATGCCCCATGCTTTCCATGCGGAAAGACATGTAGGCTAAAGCCAATCCCGTGGTCGGCAAGAGCCTGCGCAAGAAGGAGGCTATTTTGAACTGGTACCGATGCATCCTCGACGGTATGCCACAAGAACGTACGGGGGAAGCCCTCGCCCACCATATTCTCGATCGACAACTTTTGAGCCAAAGCGTCATCGGCGCCCGTTAGGTGTTCAAACGAACCACGATGAGCATAGGTGCCCGAGCTTACGACCGGATAGCCCAAGCAAAGTGCGTCAGGCCGAATCGACTCAGGCGATGCCGCAATCGACTCTGCAAGCCAGGGTTGGTCCCAAAGCGCCCCGAGCAAGCCAACCAGATGCCCACCGGCCGAAAAACCCATGACCGTAATCCGATCAGGATCGAGACAGTACTCTGCCCCATGGCTTCGGACGGTATCGACCGCCCGCGCGAGTTCTTGCAATGCCAGCGGATAGACAGCCGGAGCAACCGAATAGTTCAGTACAAACGCTTGGTAGCCCATCGCCAACAAAC
Organism: uncultured Collinsella sp.; assembly: GCA_938014285.1. GTDB lineage: Bacteria > Actinomycetota > Coriobacteriia > Coriobacteriales > Coriobacteriaceae > Collinsella. The sequence goes on from CALLRY010000354.1 coordinate 21,789, forward strand.
GGAGCGCTACCGGCTCGCCTTCGCGCGGCGAAACGTGATCGTAGCCGCCTCCTGGCACGACCACAACTGCAGGCAGCGGTTTTAAAGCATAAGCATCTTCGGTCGGGGCAAAAACATAAGACGTAATCGTGGCAGACGAGCCATCGACCCCGACAGGAATCGTTTTATTGAGCATGTATTCCCTTTCACCATGATGCGTAGCGCAGCGCACACGGCTGTATCGCACAAGGGCTGCATTGCCGATTTATCCGACAATGCAGCCCTGGTCATCAACCCGAGTTAGGAACGGACAACCTTGTCGACGTTCTGGAGCTGCAGCTCCTCGCCGTCCTGGCCCTCGATCACCACATTTTGCAGGTCGAGCACCTTGACGTTTTGCGCAATGATGCCCTGACGCACCATGGGCTCAACGCCGCAGGCCATGGCCGGAACAAAGGGCTCAGCATCGTCGGCAAAGGTCACGTGGACATCCTGGAACGTCAGGCGCGTTACTTTGCTCTCGGGCAGGCCCGTGATGTAGGCCGCGGCAGCATGGCAGTTGGTAGCCTCGATATCGCAAAACGTCGTGGCACCAAAGCCGGGCGTGCGGTCGTCGACAGGCAAAGCCTCGCGAGACTGCACGTAATCGGTCTTGCCATCCTTGTCACAGAAGTAGAAGGAGTTGACCACGAAGGGCGTGAGCACCTCGTCCATGCGAATGTGCTCAAAGGTAATGCCCTCGTTGACGGCATCCTTGCCGCGCCCGCGGCGGGTCTTGACGCGCAGGCCGCGGTCGGTGCGCTCAAAGAGGCACTTGCTCACGGT
>CALLRY010000355.1:0-12884 GCA_938014285.1 uncultured Collinsella sp.
ACCGAGGAGAACTAACATGCCGAAACGTACTGACATCAAGCGTATCCTCGTTATTGGTTCGGGCCCCATCGTTATTGGCCAGGCCTGCGAGTTCGACTACTCCGGTGCCCAGGCCTGCAAGGTGCTCAAGGAGGATGGCTTTGAGGTCATCCTGGTCAACTCCAACCCGGCGACCATCATGACCGACCCGGGCTTGGCCGACCGCACCTATGTCGAGCCCATCACTGCCGAGTTTATCGAGCGCGTAATCAAGAAAGAGCGCCCGGACGCGCTGCTGCCCACGCTGGGCGGCCAGACCGGTCTGAACGCCGCCGTCGAACTGGCAAAGGACGGCACGCTCGACAAGTACGGCGTCGAGATGATCGGCTGCGACCTTGCCGCCATCGAGCGCGGCGAGGACCGCAAGCTCTTTAACGAGGCCATGGCCGAGATCGGCCTGGAGGTCGCGCGCTCGGGCTATGCCTACAGCGTGGCAGACGCCGAGGCCATCGCCGAGCGCGTGGGATATCCCTGCGTGCTGCGTCCGAGCTTTACCCTCGGCGGCGCCGGTGGTGGCATCGCGCATACTCACGAGGAGCTCGTCTCCATCGTGAGCCAGGGCCTCGAGCTCTCACCTGCCCACGAGGTGCTGGTTGAGGAGTCCATCGAGGGCTGGAAAGAGTATGAGATGGAGGTCATGCGTGACCACGCCGGCAACGGCATCATCGTGTGCTCCATCGAGAACCTCGACCCCATGGGTGTGCATACCGGCGACTCCATCACCGTGGCGCCGGCGCAAACCCTCTCCGACCTGGAGTATCAGCGCATGCGCGTGGCCTCGCTCGCCATTCTGGAGAAGATCGGCGTCGAGACCGGTGGCTCCAACGTGCAGTTTGCCGTGAACCCCAGCACCGGTCGCTTGATCGTCATCGAGATGAACCCGCGCGTGAGCCGCTCGTCCGCACTGGCCTCCAAGGCAACGGGTTTCCCCATCGCCAAGGCCGCCGCGCGCCTGGCTGTGGGCTACACGCTCGACGAAATCGTCAACGACATTACCAAGGCAACGCCCGCCTGCTTTGAGCCCACGATTGACTACTGTGTGGTCAAGGTGCCGCGCTTTGCCTTCGAGAAGTTCAAGGGTACCGACCCCACGCTCACCACGCGCATGAAGGCAGTGGGCGAGATTATGGCGATTGGCCGCACCTTTGAGGAGGCCTTCGGCAAAGCCATGCGCTCGCTGGAGGACGGTCACCAGGGTATCTGCGCCGGTGGCAAGGAGGGTGCCGATAAGCTGAGCGACGACGAGCTCGCTCAAGCCGTGGCCACGCCGACCGAGCACCGCATCTTCTTTGTGGTCGAGGCCCTGCGCCGTGGCTGGGACATCGCTCGCATCCATGCCACCTGCGGCATCGACCCGTGGTATCTCAACCGCATCAACGACATGGTGCAGGTCCAGGAGAGCATCCGCGGCCTGCGTGTGGAGGATATCGACGCCGACGCGATGCGCCTGCTCAAGCAGTACGGCACGAGCGACGCCGAGATCGCCGCGTTGACCGGCTCGGACGAGCGCTTTGTGCGCGCCTATCGCAAGGGCCTTGGCGTGGTTCCCAGCATGAAGACGGTCGATACCTGCGCTGCGGAGTTCTCGAGCGCCACGGAGTACCACTACAAGACGTACGAGAACATCTACCGCACGAGCCCGGATGCCAAGAAGTGCGTGGCTCCCGACGAGACCACGCCGGCGGACAAGCCCAAGGCGATGATCCTGGGCGCCGGCCCCAACCGCATTGGCCAGGGTATCGAGTTCGATTACTGCTGCGTGCACGCGAGCTACGCGCTGGCGGCCCGCGGCTTTGAGACCATCATGGTCAACTGCAATCCCGAGACCGTTTCGACCGACTACGACACGTCCGACCGCCTTTACTTTGAGCCGCTTACCTACGAGGACGTCATGGACGTTATCGATGTTGAGCGTCCCGACGGCGTCGTGGTGACGCTTGGCGGCCAGACCCCGCTTAAGCTGGCGCGCATGCTCGAGGAGAGTGGCGTCAACATCATGGGCACCAAGCCCGATGCCATCGACTTTGCCGAGGACCGCGAGCGCTTTGCCGCCCTGCTCGACAAGCTGGGCATCATGTACCCGCCGGCGGGTCAGGCCACCTCGTTTGAGGAGGCCGAGGCCGTGGCCGCGCATATCGGCTACCCGCTGCTGGTGCGTCCGAGCTACGTGCTGGGCGGCCGCGGCATGATGATCGCCTACGATGCCGAGCATCTGCGCGATTACATGGCCGAGGCCGCGCGCATTAGCCCCGACTACCCGGTGTATCTGGACCGCTTCCTGGAGGGTGCGATCGAGTCCGATGTCGACGCCCTGTGCGATGGCGAAGAGGTCTACATCGGCGGCATTCTGGAGCATATCGAGGAGGCCGGTATTCACTCCGGCGACTCTGCGACCTGCATCCCGCCGTTCAGCTTTAGCGAGAGCCTGCAGGCAAAGCTTCGCGAGACCACGCGCCGCATCGCGATGGCGCTGGGCGTACGCGGCCTGGTCAACGTGCAGTACGCCATCAAGGGCGAGACCGTTTACGTGATCGAGGCCAACCCGCGTGCCAGCCGCACCGTGCCGTTTATCTCCAAGGCCACCGGCGTGCCGCTGGCCAAGTGTGCGGCGCGTATCATGGCGGGCGATTCCATCGCCAGCCTGGGCCTGCCGAGCGACGAGCGTCAGCTCGATTGGTTCTGCATGAAGGAAGCCGTTATGCCCTGGGGTCGTTTCCCCGGTGCCGACGTTATCCTGGGGCCCGAGATGAAGTCGACGGGCGAGGTCATGGGTATCGCCAAGAGCTATCCCGAGGCATATGCCAAGACGCAGCTGGCGATCGACTACAAGCTGCCCGACCCGAGCGCCGGCAAGGTGTTCATTAGCGTGTGCGATCGCGACAAGCGCCACATCCTTTCGGTCGCGCGTATCCTGCGCTACCTGGGCTTTGACATCTGCTCCACCGAGGGCGGCAACGTGACGTGCGAGGTCGTGGAGAAGATTGGCGGCCCGCATGACGGCGAGCGCCCCAACATCGGCGACCTCATCGCCGATGGCAAGATTGCGGTGATCGTCAACACGCCGTACGGCCCAGGTTCGCGTGGCGACGGCTATCTGTTGCGTACCGAGGCAGTGCGCCGCGGCGTGACCTGCGTGACGGCGATGTCTGCCGCCAACACGTACGTGAGCGCCATCGAGGCGGTGCGTGAGGACCAGCAGGGTCACGGTAGCGCCAACGACATGGGCATGGACGTCATCGCCCTGCAGGACCTGCCGCAGTACACGGTGTAGTGTGACCTGTCCGGCCGGGGCGGGAGGGGCCGAGTTTCCCCCTTTCGCTCCGGCTGCAAGCAGAGTCGCTCAGGAGGAAACTCGGCCCCTCTTGCCCCGACGCACTGTGTCTAGACGGATTGCACCTCCTGTTTTTAGAGATAAATACCATTTAGCGGTGATATTCAACCGTTCAAGATATTATGTAATGGCATATTACGTCATATGACGTAATATGCCATTAGCAGTCAAGGATGACTGTCTGTGTTCAAGTCGAGAAAGGGGCAAAATGATTAAACTGTGTCGCGTCGATAGCCGGTTAGTGCATGGGCAGACCGTGTTCTCTTGGTATCCAACGCTTGAAGCAAACGCTATTCTTGTGGTTTCAGATGAGTACGCCGCAAGCAAAGAGCGAATTCAAGCGCTGCGAATTGCAAAACCCGCTGATGCCAAATTGGTTGTCAAAAGTGTAGAAGATTCCATCGTGGCCCTTAACGGAAGCGCGGTGGATAAATACGAGCTAATTGTTGTTGCGGGAAATGTACATGACGCCTGTGAAGTTGTGCGTGCGTGTCCAAAAATAACGTCTGTGAATTTAGGCGGCGCTCGACCGTTGGGGGATAGCGTAAAGGAGCTTGGCCCTGCTGTGCGCCTTTCCCAATCCGATATTAATGAAATTAAGAAAGCCATGGCTGATGGAATCGAGTTCGAGGTAAGGCAGGTTGCTAGCGAGAAAAAACGCATCGTAACAAGTTTTGATTTGTAGGAAGAGGGAGAAATATGCTGCTTCAAGCTTTTCTGGTTGGTCTTGCCGCTGCGATAGGTCAATCGGATTATTTACTCGGTACTGCGATGGTCGAGCGGCCGATTGTCCTCGGAGCGATTGTCGGTATTTTTTTGGGTGATATTCCGACTGGCGTTATTGTTGGTTTCCAGCTCGAACTCGCGTTCATGGGGGTCTGGCAGGTTGGTGCTGCCGTGCCGCCCAACGTAATTGTTGGTTCAGTTTTGGGAACAGCCTTTGCGATTACTATGGGTGCGGGTCCCGAGACCGCTCTGACTATTGCTATGCCCACTGCGGTGCTTGCCGGCATGTTTGACAGCCTTATGTATAGCGTTGTTACGCCTCCTATGGCTGTCTGGGCTGATCGTGGCGCCGAAAAAGACGACCCCAAAACGATTGCAGCCGCTATGTGGACCAATGGAATTCTCTACATCATTGCGCTTGGCTTGATTTGCGGCGTGGCTTTTTACGTTGGAAATGATGCTGTTCAGGCACTGATTGACGCCATTCCTGATTGGCTTACGAATGGGCTTACGATCGCAACGGGTATTCTGCCCGCGCTTGGATTTGCGCAGCTTATGTCAACCCTGCCCACCAAGGAGCTGAGCTTCCTATTCTTTGGAGGCTTCTTGCTGAGTGCCTATCTAAACATTCCGACGATCGGTATCGTGGCGTTTTCGCTGATCCTGATTGGGATTCTCAATATGGCTCACATTTTTATGCCTGCCAGTGCGGCGGTCGCTAAGGAGGTTGACGATGACAACGAATTCTAATGATGTTCTTGAGCTCTCGCCGGAGTCAAATAAATCGACCGATAAGAGAATAACCAAGAAAGACTTAAAGGCGTTATTTTGGCGTAGCTTTCCACTCAACATCATGTGGAGCTTTGACCGACAAATGAACGTTGGTTTCTGCTACGACATGATTCCGGTAATCAAGCGGTTATACGATAAGCCTGAAGACCGGATCGAGGCATATAAGCGTCATCTTGAGTTCTACAATATTCAAGTTACGTTTAATCCTCTGGTCGCCGGCATTGTGGCCTCCATGGAGGAGGAGAACGCCAACAATCAGGACTTTGACACCGCCTCAATTAACGCCATGAAAGCATCGCTTATGGCTCCGCTTTCCGGTATTGGAGATTCACTGATTGCCAGTACGCTTCGCATGATTGCGACGGGCGTTGTGACAGGACTTTGCCTTTCGGGCAGTCTGCTCGGCCCAATCCTGTTCCTGCTTCTTTATAATGTCCCAACGATCCTGATCCGCTGGTTTGGGCTTCAGTATGGTTATTCGCTTGGCAGTGGCATGATTTCGAAGCTGAACGATTCTGATGTAATGCACAAAGTTACGTCCGGCCTGGCGATTGTGGGACTAATGGTAGTTGGTGGAATGGTGGCGACCACCGTTGCAGTTACCACTCCGCTCGCTCTTAACTTCGGCGACACCGCGTTTAAGTTGCAGGAAACGCTCGATGGGATATTCCCGGCTCTTTTGCCGCTCTGCGCGTTCGGGATCATGTGTCTTTGCAATAAGAAACAGGTCAAAATTATTTGGCAGATTGTGGGCATTCTCGCTGCGGGTATTGTGCTCGGCGTCCTGGGGATTTTGGGCTAGAGAAGGCGTCCATCTTTTGAGATGCTGAACTCGAAGGACGATGCGTCTGCTCGCCAAACGGTTTTTGAATAGTGGAGCGGCATTTCATCGCAGGCATATGTGACGTGCTCGACAACGCTCACGGGGGCTCCAACGATATAACCGAGAAGGTTTGCTTCTTGGAGCCCCGCTATTCCTGCGGTGATTTTGAGCTTCTCAATACCGGTTGCGATGCTGTAATGGTTGGCGATCAGGTCGAAAAGACTGGCATTGTCTGTGAGAAGCTCCAGTAGTCCGGGCAGAGTGCCCTGCGTTGCATAAACGGTGTCGATGGCGCAGGGGGCATTTTCGATATAAACCAAGCGCGCAACTCGTTGCACTACGGTTCCGTTGTCAATTTTGAGCTCCCGTGCAATGTGGGCATCAGCCTTGATCAAGCCTGTTTCCAAGATGGACTTGGTTGTTTTATCGCCGTATTGGGGGTCGGAGCTCAAATTGAAAATGGTGCTTGTTCCTCGTTTCAGGGTGAGCTTCGATGGGTTTACGAATGTTCCCTTGCCTCGCAGGCGGTAGAGCAAGTTTTGGTCAATGAGATTCTGTACGGCGCGTCTTACGGTGATCCTGCTTACTTTGTATTGCTTGCAAAGCTCGGTTTCGGTGGGAATCTGACTGCCGCCGGGGAGTTCGCCAGAAACTATTTTCTTGAGGATATCGTTTTCAACGGTCTGATAGAGAAGCTCTGGCTGAGTGAGCTCGTCTTTTGCTGCAGGCATGGTGGACCCCTTGGTCTTCAGTTTCTTTAGTACATAGATATACGACAACTGAGGACATCATAAGCCGTTATCTCAAAAGTTATGGAAATATCGATTTGGCGTTATCGCCGAGAGGGGATTTAAGATGGGCAGACAATACGACGAGGCGTTGATTGGCGCCATCTCCGGTCGCTCGTTTATAACCGAGAAGAGGGGGCTCGAGGTTCAAATTCGTCCGGTTCCTGATGATGAAAGAGAGCATGTGCTTGACCCACGAATTCTCGAGGTATCTCGCAAGAAGATGCGGAATGTTAGCATGTCTCCGAGCTGGACGAGCCTTATTGGAATGCGCCATCGCCCGGATAAGCCGACATACCGCCTACTCGATGGTGAGGTTCAGCGCGATGAGATCCTCATGGAGGCGGCCGATCGCTATATAGATTTATTCGTCTGGACGCCACCAAATCATAAGAAGGCAAGTCCAGCGCTTGTTTACCTGCATGGCGGCGCGTTTATGGCGGGGAATGTTCTGCAATTTGAACATCAGCTCGAGTTCATCGCCGAAAAGTCTGGTGCAGTGGTGGTTTATCCAGAATACCGCTTGGCGCCGGAGACGGCATTTCCCGGGCAGATCGAGGATTGCGTTCTTGCTCTTGATTATGTGTGCGAGCATGCCGGGGATCTCGGAATCAATCCTCATAAAATAATGGTCGCCGGCGACTCCGCAGGAGGAAGCCTTACTAATGCGTGTGTTCAGCTCAGGGGTGCTGGAGCTGTAGCCCATGCCTTCGAAATCTATCCTGAAGTCGACCTTGCGGGCGAACAGGGCGAGGGATATGAGGATTTTCCTGCGATAGCCGATCAAGAGGACGTTGCGCGTTTTCGCATCGACCATCTTCGCGATTCGGACGGCCCGATGGTCGAACTTTGTGCACACGGAAAAATGTCTCCTCATGACCCGTTGATTTCTGCGCTAATGCTTGAGGACTGCACTGATTTCCCCCCGGTGACTATCGTGACATCCGAATACGATCCGCTTCGTATCCCCGATGAAAAATGGGCTACAAAATTACGGTCTTCAGGAATCGATGTCGAGGTCATCGAATATGCCGGATGTGACCATGGTTTCTTCGATCATTTTGGCGTGTACCCGCAATCGGAAGACGTGTGTTTGTTGATGGCTGAGAAGCTTAAAGAAATGGCTGCACAATAACGTCTCTCGGCGATAAGGGACTGAAGTCGCCTGTGTTTCTGCATTCGTGGTTCTCAGTCTGATTAAAAATGAGGCTTGCTCCTTGCCCGAGTGGGTGGGGAGCAGTTTGTTTTTTGTAGCGATGCGAGGCGAGTGCCGCGCACTTTAGATCGCCATTTTGCTTCGCTGTATACCACTTGACGTAATAAAAGAGGCAAGGGCGGTGCGAGGGCCAACAGTCATTCTAAGCTCGGATTCGTATTCTAAAAAGGTTGTTTCGGTTGCGCGGTACAATATAGCAAAAAAGAATGATAAAATGAATTCGAAAAAGAATTCATTTTTAGGAGGTATGTATGCCTGCTTTGCAGATGCTCGACAACCTTGTTCCAATTAGCGATTTCAGCCACGGTAAGGGCTCGGCTGCATTTTCGAAGGTTGGGGACGACAATCCTGTTGTGGTTCTCAAACACAACAAGCCAGCGTTTGTGATTGTTACACCCGATGAATATAGGGAAGCGAAGCAAGCGGAGGAGGACCTCACCTTGTTAACGTTGGCGCTTAAGAGAATGGCTGTGGCAAGTGACGATGCGCTTGTTTCCCTGTCTGATGTTATGGAAGAGCTGGGTGTGAGCCAGGACGAACTCGATCAGATGGATGAGGTCGAGTTTGAATGAGTGGGTACGAAGTCGCTTTCTACCCGGATGCTCTCAAGGATATTAAGCGTCTGGACGGCTCCCAACGAAAGATCGTCCTTAAGGCTATAGAAAAAATCAGAACGAACCCATTGCCGCAGAACGAAGGTGGATTCGGCAAGCCTCTTGGAAACAAGGCAGGTACGGATTTGACTGGCTTTATGAAGATCAAGCTCAGGGGAAGTGGCATTCGAATCGTGTACCGCCTCATCAGAATTAAAGAAAAGATGGCCATCGTAGTGGTAGGCGCTCGCGAAGACATGGAAGTCTACCGAACTGCTCAGAGACGAGAACTCGATTTCGAGAAATGGGCGGAAGAGAATATCTAGCTTTAACGATGAACGACGAGTGAGCGTTGGTGGGGCCCTGACGAATTAGATTCGTCAGGGTTTTTCGCTGAACCAATTGCCTTCAGCCTCCGTTGACCTTTCCTTCCAATTCATTAGCCAACGTACGTCATGGCAATTCCCGGTAGGTCGCAGGGCGCTTCGCAGGCGGGCCAGGCTTTATCTGAACGACTTTGCGAAGCAACCGGAGTGAAGATAAAGCCTGGCCCACCCGCGAAGCGCCACAAAGACCGCAGGGACGGGAGCAGCTATACTACTCTCAGTAGTTAAGGGTCGCGGATCCGCCGCGTCGCCGCTCTCAACAGGAGGTCTTTGTTTATGGCAGATCAAAAGCCGGTCGTCGGGATCATCATGGGTTCCAAGTCCGATCTGGGCGTTATGGAAGGCTGCACCGCCGAGCTCGAGGCGCTTGGTGTGCCCTATGAGCTCGTCATTGCGAGCGCACACCGCACGCCGGCGAAGGTCCACGAGTGGGCCTCGACTGCCGCCGATCGCGGTATCAAAGTGATTATCGCCGCCGCCGGCAAGGCTGCTCACCTGGGCGGTGTCGTGGCTGCGTTTACGCCGCTGCCGGTCATCGGCGTGCCTATGAAGACGAGCGATCTGGGTGGTATGGACTCGCTGCTGTCGATGGTGCAGATGCCTTCGGGCGTGCCCGTTGCCTGTGTGGCCATCAACGGTGCCAAGAACGCTGCCATTTACGCCACGCAGATTCTGGGCGCATGCGACCCCGAGTACCGCAAGGTTATCGAGAAGATGAAGCAGGAGATGGCTGACGCCTAAGCGCTCTGCCAGTCCATTTGCAGCATAAGGAGAGCCATGTCCGACTATCAGGGAAAGCGTTTTTCGGCTTCTCGGATTCCCGATCCAGCCAAGTCGGGAGCAGCCCGCGCGCCGCAGCAGGGTCGGACATCCTCTCCTCAGCAGTCACGTGCGCCGCGCCCCGTGACGCCGGCGAAGCATCGCCGTCAGGATACACCTGCTGCATATCGCCCTTCGTCATACAGTACGGCCAAGAAGTCACCTCGCTCTTCGGCGCATGCCGCGCCATCGAGCTATACCGAGCCGCCGCGCAAAAATCGCCGCTCCGTCATTCCCATTCTGCTCATCATCATCGGTATTGGCCTGATCGTTGCTGCGGCCGCTATCTTTATCAACGCGCAGATTGGCTACAAGCAGGCGAGCGAGTCGTATCAAAAAATCGAAAAGCAATATGTGAGCGACAAGGACGCCAGTGGCGTGCCAATTATCGACTTCAATGCGCTTGCCCAGACAAATCCCGAGGTTGTGGGTTGGATTTACGCGCCCGGCACCAACATCAACTACCCCGTGGTGCAGACCAACAACAACTCCAAGTACCTCAACACGCTGTTCGACGGCACCGCCAATGCGTCGGGTGCCATCTTCCTGGATAGCGACGACACCGCGCCGGGCATGGTGGATCAGCAGACCACGATTTACGGTCATCACATGAACGACGGTTCGATGTTCAACGTGATTTCGGATACGACCGATCAAGCGACGTTCGACAGCATGGACTACGTGTACTACATCACACGTGACGCGACGTATAAGCTGCGTCCGCTGGCGACCAAGGTGGTCGAGGACACGTATGCCAAGGCGCGCACGCCCAACTTTGAGGGCGATGACGGACTGAAGAATTATCTGTCCGAGATGCTCGACGGTGCCTCTGCCGTGGCGAGCGATGCCACCGATCGTGCCGCTTCGGCAACCAAGGTCGTAACGCTTGTGACCTGCCGTTCGCTGTCATTTAGCAATACGCGCGCCGTCATGGTGCTCACGCTGGTCGAGGAATAAAGTGTCCGGGCCCCGTCCCAAAAAGACTACCCTGGAAATCAAAAGGAGAAATGATGCTTGAGAACGGCAAATCGATGCCTTCGGTTGATGCTTGGCTGCGCGAAGCCAAGGCCGATGTTTCGGCGGCTGATTGTGGGATGTACCTGACACACAACGGCGTGGTGCGCGCGACGCCCAAGGCCGAAGTGCGCGGAGTCGAGACCGATGGCGTGGCGCCAGGCCACAAGGTGGGCGGCATGGTGTTTGGCTTCGATGCCGAAAAGGTGCAGGCCGCTATCGAGGCGACGCGCACGATGCCGGGTATCGGCTATGTGCGCGTGTGGCTGGCGAGCGGCGAGCTTACCGTGGGCGACGACATCATGCTCGTGCTCATTGGCGGAGACATTCGCCCGCATGTGGTCGATGCGCTGCAGTCGCTCGTCGGCACCATCAAGAACGAGTGCGTGAGCGAGGTCGAGCGCGAGGCGTAAGGCCTCGTCGGCAATCCGAGTCTGTCTATAGCGAAAGCCCGCCGGCAGTTCATGTAGATCTGCCAGCGGGCTTTGATGTGTTGGAGCTATTTTGCTCTGGCGTTTGCTACACGCGTGTGGCGTCCTTGGGGCTCATGGTCATACTCTGAAAACGGTTCTCCATATATTCGTTATCGAAATGCTTGTCATAGAACTGTGCGACGGGAATATTTCGAACGGTTCCGTTGACGCGCTGATACCAATAGTCGAGCGATTGCAACGTCATGACGCCGTCGATCAACATGACGGCGGTCAGGATGACGGTAGCAGAGTAGCGGCGTTTCCATGGAATCATATTGATGAGCTTAAGCAGGCGCGGCAGCAAGACCTTGATCCAGATGAGGCCACCCAGGCCCCACATGCAGGCAAACGGCGTGCATGTGCGTCCCCCGGTCAATACCGCGATGGGATCGGGCATGCCGAATAGCCTAATGTGTGAATAGCTCCACGACACCACGCCAAATGAGGTCTGCATAAACCAGCCTACAAACACCTCGAAAGCGCCGCCGATCAGGGCACTTACCAGGAAAATGATCAGAGGATTCTTTTTATAGAAGCGGTTGAGCGCCATGGTCATGAGCACCGCGCCAAATCCGTAGATGGGGCTAAAGGGGCCAAATAGCATACCGGCACGGTCCTGATAGACGCCGGGATCGACGACGACCATATGCCAGACTTCCTCGAGAATGAGACCTAACACGCTGCAGACGAAGAACACCCAGAACAGGTTGAAGTAGTTGAGCTTGATGTAGCCCTCGCCGGTTTCGTCGCGGCCGAGCATCCCCTCGGCGGCGGCATCGCGGTCGAGCATCTCTTGCAGACGGCGCTGCAGTTCGCGCTCCTGGCGTAGCGTGGGGTCGACGGTGGCCGACAGCGCAATGAGGATGACAAGCTGGACGGCGGGGCGCAGCAGGAAGGGTCCGATGCCCTGGAGCATCACGTCAACTAAAAGCTCCACGACGGTAAATGCGATGAGGACGTAAGACAGGCGGGCGGCATTGCGCCGCTGGTCCTTGATGAGGTCCAGGCCAAAGACGATCAAGATGATCGCGCTTGCCGCCGAGAGCATAATGCCGGCGACGATAAGGCCAACCGCGACCAGGGTGTTATCACCGAGCTTAGCGGCGACGTTGCCGTTAATGAGTGCGGTGATGACCTGCCACATAAAGACGGCGACTGACGGGAGCGTGCCCACGCCAGATAGGGTGCACAGGACTGCGTAGACCTTGATGATAAGGGGGATCTTCTTGGCCTCCGTGGTGCTGGGGACACTGGGGTCGAGTTGATTTCGATCCATACGCTACCTTTCTCGTCTTGTAGTAGCCTACAAGGATACGCCGACGACCAGCTAAAAGACAGGACGAACGTCCCAATTGCAACAATGTAGCCCCTAGCGCGGGCGAGACACGGCGCACGGGAAGTCTTCGAGGCCGTTGCCCCTGAGAGTGGACTACCCAATAAAATGTTTGGTCGCAAAACGGATAATAAGCTCGGTGGGCTTTTAAAAAGCGCTGCTCATGCGCGGGGGAGCGCGTCGCGCCGTGCGTATAATAAGGCGGGTAACGCCAAAATACGAGGCTCTGAGGGGATGCCATGTCTCAAGAAACCATCCGCGCGGCCGAGCGTGCCGCGGGACAGGTGAACGCCATGTCGACGTATGATCCGGACTCTGACCAGCTGCATGAGGAATGCGGCGTTTTTGGTGTCTGGGCGCCCGATCGCGACGTGGCTCGACTGACGTACTTTGGCCTGCGTGCACTGCAGCATCGCGGCCAAGAATCGGCGGGAATCGCCGTTGGTGACGGCGGTACGGTTATGGTCCGCAAGGATCTGGGCCTGCTCGACCGCGTGTTCTCCAATGCCGACTTGTCGACGCTCTCCGGTCAGCTGGCCGTGGGTCATGTG
>CALLRY010000356.1:0-5725 GCA_938014285.1 uncultured Collinsella sp.
ATACACCCCCGCCCTTCATTGTTCTTCGCAGGTAAAATTCGCCTAATTCGAGCGATCGCTCAACGTGATTCGTGCCTTGAAACCGGCTCCATATTCTCCCGCCCGTGCCTGGTCATCCAACTTGAAGCCGATGTTATACAGCTTCCCCGACTTCGTCTTCCGAACCAGGCCATGCTCCAACATGAATGCGACAACGCGGCGATGTGCTTCGACGTCGTCCAAGTTCAGGTAGAAGCAGGCGACGCCTCTGCCGTTCTCGATAACGGACTCGAATGAGCTGTGCTTGCATTCCGCGACGACCATTCCGAGGGCCGCCTTGCGGCAGACTTCCTCCGCGAACTCGATATCGTTGAAGTAGAACATCCATTTCCCGCACCTGCTCTCGTCTAGCGCAGGTGCCAGCTCGGTGTCGATGTAGAACGAACACCATGGGTTGTCCACCCTGACGATTCGGCCGTCTTCGCTCAGCATCGTCTTCTCTTCCATCCATGCCTCATATGGTTTGAGGGTGCTTTCGTAGTACGCGATTGTTCTCGGAGAGCACCCCTCGACTTCCTTGTCGGTAAGGAAGAGACCGAGTAGACTCGAGTTGCTGGGCACGCTGCTTTCGGCATGGCTACACATAGTGCTTTCGAGCACTGCTTTTAAGATTGCTTTATCTGCAGATAGTCTAGAACCGGCTACATCTGTGTTAGAACCATATTGATCATCGCTTCCACCGGGGGCTCCTTTCCCCTTGGTTCGATGGAAACAATTCTGAAGTGCAGGCCTATGTTCCGGTAAATGATTATTTAGCTGAACTCGGAGAAGCCCTTTTTGCTCAAACAATTGAAGAGAACAAGCGAGAAAATCATTACCGTTCAGTCGAGTCATTCTGCGAAGTCAAGGGCGGTTAGAGGCTCCCTAAAGGTTCAGAGCTAATTGCAGAGGCAAACTCTCATCCATATATTCGAGTCCGCGACTTAAACAACGCTTCTGTTCTCTTACTCACTTCGGAAATGCTATATATCGACGATGAAACACGATCTAATATTTCGCGCTACGTTGTCAACACTGGCGATCTAATTGTTTCCGTTGTCGGAACGATTGGCCTTACGGCGTATATCGGAAAAACGCTCGATGAGGCAAACCTCACAGAGAATTGCAACAAACTTACTTCGTTTAAAGGCGACTTTGCGGCGTGGTCGTATTTCTTTCTTCGTAGCTCAATGGGCATGGAAGCTATTAGGCTTGGAACTGTTGGTGCCGTTCAGACCAAGCTTGCATTAAAAAACATTAAGTCGATGAACGTCCCGTTTGCTCCAGCTTGTGCAATAGAAAGAACGACTTCGACGCTCAATGGTATTCTTGAGCTCATATAGGCTAATATACTCAAGTCGTAGGCTCTTGGCGAACTGCGTGACGCATTGCTTCCCAAACTCATGTAGGGCGAAATCGACGTCTCTCAGTTTGGCGCTGTTCGGATGGATTAGGTATAGAGCGCTATGGCAGGGGGGCGAAGATGATGATTGTTGTAAATGAATCGGCTGCTGCTTCATATCTATACCTAATGGGATTAACCATAGACGAAGAGCTGCCGCTTACGCAACACCTCTCTCTATTGCCGGCCACGTGCAAGGCCTCGCCGGACGACATGATAAATTCTGTGATGAAATATGGCAGCGGAGATGAGACCGATTTAGGTGTCTTGATTGCCGTCCTTAGGAAAACTACAGCTCAGTTGCGCGTTGTTGGAGAGGGCAAAGAGCTTGCAGTTCGAGTTTGGAATGCCCAATCTGCAATAGTTCTATTGTCCGCGCTTTTGAATTGCGAATTGTATTGGCATGTTCAGAGCGATTCGCGGACAGAAGATTTTTCGCCATGCTCGGCAATCAATGTTGTTCTTTCTACAAGGTTGTTCATTCCAAGAAAATTGAAAGTGATCAACGATCCAGAGAAGCAGTGGATAAGACAGCATTATCGGGACGCATGGGAACTGTTTGATAAAAACACGCGATTTGAGACCGCGGTGAATTCCTTGTGGAGCTACAAGCAATCGCTTCGACCTTCAGTTCAAATGGCGATTATATGGGCTGGGATTGAGTCATTGTTTGGAGTCCGGAGCGAACTTGTTTTTCGTGTCAGTACTCTCGCAGCTTTGTTTCTTGGAGGAGGCAAGCAAAAACAGCAAGAAATAAAGAAACTATATAGAGCAAGGTCAGAAGCCGTTCATGAGGGAAAACAACCTTCTGAGTCTTGTGTTTCCGATTCTGCAAAATTATTGCAAGCGCTAATCTTGGAATGCGTCGAACGGGGCTGTTTACCAAATGAGGACGGTTTGCTTTTCGGATTCGAAGAAGGATCGGCTAAATAATCATTTATCGCCCTACGAGTATTTGCAGATGAGACACCGATGCGTTTCAGTTGCATTGCATAGACAAGATAACGAAAAAGCAGCAAATCAAGAATGGCGATTCGCAAACATGGTTTATCCGGAGTTTTCACCAACCGCATCTTTGCGCGCCGCCTCAAATGAAACCCATAATGGAGTTTGGGCCATTCCAGAGTCACTTGCGCAAAGGTATTGCGAGTTTTTGGATCCAGTGATTTTGAGACGTAGCGTCGCCACTCAGACCGCGAACGCTTCATCGATCTGCAACTTCGGCAAAGCAAAAGGCCGAACATATGACCATGTTTTGATTTATCCAGTTGCCGATATGGCCTCTTGGTTGCAAGATGCCTCGACGGATCTGAAGCCGCAGACACGCTCCAAGCTCTATGTTGCAATTACTAGGGCGAGGTTCAGCGCTGGCTTCGTGGTTGCTGACAATAAAATAAATGAGCTTCCAGACACGCTAAGCGTCTGGAAGCCATAAATCAATCACGTGTTTGTTTGTCAGCAAAAGCGGATCCCTACGTGAACCTAAAGACGGCCTTGATCAGTCATCCGTTGAACCTGGAGATGCACTTACCAGTCAACTTCATCCATATCACCCCAATCCTCTGAAACAACTCTCATGTCACCCTTCTCTGGCTGCGTCTCGGTTGCGCCCAGCGCCTATTTGGCTACTTCCGCTTGCATCCTGAGTAATAACCCCCGCTGCTGCAACCAAGGTGGCGAATTGCTGCCTTTGCCATATGGATCTGTATGTAAGTGCTTCGAGGTGATGATGCCGATCTCACTTCAATTCATGGACGCATCGAAATAATAGGGCGGAGTCGCTCTCTCGATCCCGCCTCGCAAACCCGAATAGTTCTGACTTTCCCGTTATCCGGAACATCTGGGGAAGTTCGCGTCCCAGTCCGGAAAACCCAATGCCTGAAACGACGATGCCAAGGGGTTACTCGGTCAGCTTCTTGCATCCGTGCCAGGTCAAGGGAAGGGGCAGCCTGTAGAACGAGGTTGGCTCCATAGGGATCTCCTCGAGCCTTCCGTCGCCCCGCCGAACCCATGAAGTTCCGCTTGCGTCGGTGAAAGCCGTTTCGGGTGCCGTGCGTACTCCCATTCCGTGCCCTTCCGTCGGGAGCCATATGCACCATGCTCCAGGAGGAAGCGTGCCGACGCAGACGCGGTTGGGATAAGCGGGGCGGTTATCCTCACCTTTGAAAGAGGGGCCGGCCCCGCTAATCCCGACGCAGGTGACGATTACGTCGTAGACGGGGGACTCGCTTTCGTTTCGAAGCACGACGAATTGCCAGACGAACCGATTGTCCTCGGGCTGATCAGTTCGGTTTCGATCCCCTTCGTACCATGCCGATATGCGGGATGGCTGATGCCGCTTGATGTCGTCCTCCCTGTTCTTTTTGCTCTGGTTACTTTGCCAGAGTGCGGCAATCAAGGCCCCCAAGGTAACGAGTCCGATGAATGCTTGGACAATCAGATTGGCGATGTCTATATCGATATCAAAAGGCACTGGATGGTCACCAGCTTAGCGTCGTGGGGCGATAAATCTAACTCCGAATAATACGGCTTGATCGATGGTCGACGTTACGTAAACGTCAAAATGGGTTTGTCTTAACAGCCTTATTTTCTTAAGACAAACTTGCCGCAACGCCAATTCAAAGAGTTTGCCGTGACGCAGACAGATGCAGTTGGTTGCTGAAAAGCGTGGTTATTTGGGCAGGATTCGCTTCAAAACGCCCGTCGATTATTACGATCTAATGCAGCCTGTAGGGTGGATGTACTTCGATAAGCAGTAGTCGACATGCTCTGGTTTTGAACGAAAAGTCCCAGAGACAATCGATAACGATTCTTCTTTGATGATGCGAGCGGCGCTACCATTAGCAGCGCCGCTTGTTTTCCGCTCGCAGATAGATCCCGCCATGTTGACCACCGAATGCATCTTGACCGACGTGCTCGTACTCCTATTCGGGCACAGAAATTGGAGGCGCGGCCCCCAGCGTCTACTCAGCGAAATTCGTTAAGAAAGCTGACATCGAACACTGTGAACTCCGTCATCGAATCGAATCTCATTGACTGGGATGCGTTCATTAATGATGACTTTGATGCCTATTTCAAAGCTCGCGTCATGGCTTTGCTGGACGCTATTGAGTTCGCACTGGGCAAGTCCATCTCCGATAGGGGCACCGAGGAAACAGTAAAGAGATTTGGCCGCTCATTGGAATAAGATGCTTCTTAGCTCCGTTATTGGTTATAGAAAGAAGGCTTAATGTCTGATTTTGAAATTTTGCAGCAGTTGTGCGAAACAGCAGACGAACTTTCAAAGAAATACATCAGCTCTAGTTCGCCTGACTTTAAAGCATGGAAGACAAGGGCGGACAGGCTTTTAATTAGGCGATTTGGAAAAGACAGCTACGAATTTAAAAGCTTTAACAAAATCAGCTACTCGTTGTCTTTCTTCACCTCCGGTACGCCCGACTCGGCTTTCGTTGAAGCCTGTGCGGACGGCCTGCGCAGTGCAAAAGCTGTGCTGGAGACATACCTTGATGAGTTTTCAGACGAAGGGGAAACCGGATCGACTGCAAATGTTGGAGATTATTCGAAGGTATTTATCGTTCATGGTCACAACGGAGAGAAAGGGTCGCGAGAATCATCGAAAGGCAGGGCCTGACGGCGGTTGTCCTAAACGAGCAGTCAAATCAGGGCAAGACAATCATCGAAAAGCTGGAAATTGAAGGCGATGCAGCAGGAGCGGTATGCCTTTTTACGGCGGACGACGAAGGAAGAGCCCAGGCAGAACAGTCGGAAAAGCCCAGGGCTAGACAAAATGTTGTATTTGAAGCCGGATACTTTATTGGTCGGCTTGGCAGGGAAAACGTTGCAATTCTTGTTGACAAAGGTATCGAGATTCCCTCCGATCTACAGGGCGTCGTTTATACCGGAACAGACAGTTGGGAGTTCGGCCTCTTGAAAGAACTCAAGTCCATGGGATATTCCATCGACTTTAATAAGATGGATATCTAATCCGTTGATCCCTCCTTTCACCGACTGGCAAAACGATTTACACCTAATTGTGGACATTGCCCACACGATTTCTCTTTGCTCCCGCATTGATCTCGCTAAACTATTAATTGCTGCTACCAGGGCATTTTCTGGTGCACATTCTATTGGCTCCTGCGAAGATCGGAGCAGGTATGTTTGCTGCCAAGTCCCACACCAGCCGTCATTACATTCCGATTGTTGCCATGGCCTGCCTATGCGTTTTGCTGGGCGGGCCTTCTTATGCCGCTGGCGCGGAGAGCCTCATCATCGCGGGCGCGACGTACTGCGAGCCGGGCGTGTCGG
>CALLRY010000357.1:0-1953 GCA_938014285.1 uncultured Collinsella sp.
CTGGCCACCCCCGATTCGCCGACTGCGGCGCACGACTTTGACCTGCTGATTCTCGATTCCGATGGCATCCGCAGTGACCGCATCGATCAGATTGCCAAGTGGCTTGACGATCGTGGCGGCGTCCCCATGCTGGTGATCGTCGACGACGAGGCCCTTGGCACCCTGCGTCTGCCCAATCATGCGCATGCCGACTTTGTATGCCCCACGGCGACGCCCAACGAACTCAAGGCTCGTGTGCAGCGCCTGATGGGCGAGGAGGAGACCGTCACCGCCGACGATGTGCTCAACATCGATAACCTCGAGATCAACCTGGCTACCTACCAGGTGACGCTCGATGGCGAGCCCATCGACCTGACGCTGATGGAGTACTCGCTGCTGAGCTTTTTGGCGACGCACCCCAACCGCGCCTACAGCCGCGAGGTGCTGCTGCACCGCGTATGGGGCTTTGAGTACTGCGGCGGCACGCGCACCGTCGACGTGCACATTCGACGCATCCGCTCCAAGGTGGGTCCGCAGATCGCGGCGCACATCACCACCGTCCGCGGCGTGGGCTATCTGTTTAAGGACTAGATTTCCACCACAAAGGGGACAGGCACTTTTGTGGTGGTTTTGACGCAGGTACGGATTCCTTTCGGGTCTGCGGCAGAACTTAAGCCTTCCTAAAAGATTGCGTTCTCATACACTTGCGCCCGCATATTGGGGTACAACTCAACGTGAACAATGATGGCCCGCCACATGTTTGGCGGGCCTTTGGTTATTTGACGAAAGGATCGCAGCCATGAGCGAGTACGATTCCCAGCGTCCCCAGGATGCAGGCAACGCTGGCGAGACCCAGCAGCAGCCGCGCGTGCAGGTGGAGTCGACGCCTGCCGGCAGCAACATTCCCTACGTGCAGGCTTACGACACACAGACCGGCAAGCCGCTGGGCGGCCAACAGGTCGTAAACAAGCACACGGTGGTCAAGACCAAGACCAAAAAGCTGCCGATTTTCATTACAGCACTCGCCGGCTGTGCCTGCGGCGCCCTGCTGGTCATTGCACTCATTATGAGTGGCACGCTCGATATCGGTGGCGGCAAGAATGCCGTGACGGCGGGCGCTTCGGGTTCATCGACGCAAAAGATCACGATCGATTCCGAGGACACCACGCTGGCCGAGGCCGTTTCTGCCAAGGCATTGCCCTCTGTGGTTTCCATTACCGCCACTTCGAGCGGCAGCCAGAATGGCTCGCTTTCGCAGTCTGCCGATGAGTCGGACAGCTCGGGCAGCGTCGGTTCGGGCGTGGTGCTCGATACCGAGGGCCACATCCTCACCAACAACCACGTGGTCGATGGCTATGACCAGTACGTGGTGACCATGGACGACGGCACCACCTACGAGGCCGAGTTCGTGGGCAACGATGCCTCGAGCGACCTAGCCGTTATCAAGCTCAAGGATGCCGACGCCTCCAAGCTCACGCCGATCGAGATCGGTGACTCCTCCAAGCTCAACGTGGGCGAGTGGGTTATGGCGATCGGCTCGCCGTTCGGTAACGAACAGTCTGTCTCTACCGGTATCGTCTCGGCGCTCTACCGCTCCACGGCCATGAGCTCTACCAGCGGTAACACCATCTATGCCAACATGATCCAGACCGACGCCGCTATCAACCCGGGCAACTCCGGCGGCGCGCTCGTCAACGACAATGGCGAGCTTGTGGGTATTAACTCGCTCATCGAGAGCTATTCGGGCTCCAGCTCGGGCGTGGGCTTTGCCATTCCGGTTAACTACGCCAAGAACATTGCCGACCAGATTATCGACGGCAAGACGCCGGTGCATCCGTACATGGGCGCTACGCTTTCGAGCGTCAATGCCCTCAATGCCCGCACTAACAAGCTGAGCACCGATAGCGGCGCGTATGTGGCGAGCGTCGTTGAGGATGGTCCTGCCGCCAAGGCCGGCATTCAGGAGGGTGACGT
>CALLRY010000358.1:0-5169 GCA_938014285.1 uncultured Collinsella sp.
AACATGGACCAGGCGCTCGCCACGATGAAGCGCATGGGCTTCTCCTACGATCTGGATCGCATGGTCAAGACCTGCAGCCCCGACTACTACCGCTGGGGTCAGTGGATCTTTGAGAAGCTGTGGGAAAAGGGTCTGGTCTACCGCAAAAAGAACCCGGTCAACTGGTGCCCCACCTGCAAGACCGTTCTGGCCAACGAGCAGGTCACCGAGGGCAAGTGCTGGCGCTGCGGCACCGAGCCCGAGAAGCGCGACCTTGAGCAGTGGTACTTCAAGATCACCGAGTACTCCCAGGAGCTGCTCGACGATCTGGAGAAGCTCCCCGGGTGGCCCGAGCGCGTCAAGCAGATGCAGGCCAACTGGATCGGCCGCTCCGAGGGTGCCGAGGTCGACTTTACCCTGTGCGACCAGGATGGCGAGCCCATCGAGGGCGATGAGGGCAAGATCACCGTCTTCACCACGCGTGCCGATACCCTTTTTGGCGTCTCCTTCTTTGTCCTGGCTCCCGAGTACGCCGGCCTGCACGAGCTCGTCGAGGGCACGGAGTACGAGGAGGCCGTCACCAAGATCGTCGAGGACTCCAAGCATATCTCTGCCGTCGAGCGTGCCCAGGGCACTCTCGAGAAGCACGGTGCCTTCACGGGCCGCTATGTGGTAAACCCCGTCAACGGCGAGAAGGTCCCCGTGTGGGTTGCCGATTATGTCGTTGCCGACTACGGTACCGGTGCCGTCATGGCCGTTCCCTGTGGCGACCAGCGTGACTTTGAGTTTGCCCGTAAGTATGATCTGCCCATCGTGCCGATCATCCTGGACGATGACGATCGCGCTGCCGTCGAGGCCAGCGGCGAGACCATCGATACCTTCCATGCCGAGACCGTCGACTGGGATTGCGCCCACGCTGCCGAGGGCACGCTCGTCCAGTCCGGCAAGTACACCGGCATGCGCGGCGGCAAGCACTCCGAGGGCGAGGCTGCGATCGTGGCCGACCTCGAGGCCATGGGCTGCGGCCGTCGCAAGGTCGAGTTCCGTCTGCGCGACTGGCTCATTTCCCGTCAGCGCTATTGGGGCAACCCCATCCCGGCCATTCACTGCGAGCACTGCGGTATCGTGCCCGTGCCCGAGGATCAGCTGCCGGTGACACTGCCCGAGAACCTGGACCTGGGCGCCGGCGAGACCCTCGCCGAGTGCAAGGAGTTCTACGAGACCACCTGCCCGGTCTGCGGTCGCCCGGCCAAGCGCGAGACCGATACCATGGACACCTTCACCTGCTCCAGCTGGTATTACCTGCGCTATACCGATCCGCACAACACCGAGCTGCCCTTCTCCCGCGAGGCCGCCGACCGTTGGATGCCCGTCGATAACTACATCGGCGGCATCGAACACGCCATTCTGCACCTGCTCTACAGCCGCTTCTTTACCAAGGCACTGCGCGACCTGGGCCTGCTGAGCGTGGACGAGCCCTTCACTAACCTGCTGTGCCAGGGCATGGTCAAGGACGAGAACGGCGACACCATGTCCAAGTCCAAGGGCAATGTCGTGCCCCCGAGCTCGGTCATCGAACCTTACGGCGCCGACACCATGCGTTTGGCGATCCTGTTTATCGCCCCGCCCGAGAAGGACTTCGACTGGGATCCCAAGGCCGTCGAGGGCGCCAACCGCTTCATCAAGCGCGCCTGGCGTATCGTTTGGCAGCTCGTCCAGTCTGGCGACGCCAACGTGGCCTTCGACAAGTCCGCGCTCGACGAGGTTGCGATGAAGCTCTATCGTGAGCGTCACCGCACCATCGCCAAGTGCACCGAGGACTTCGATCGCGGCCAGTTCAACACCGCGATCTCGGCCGTCATGGAGCTCGTCAACGCGGCGAGCGCCTATCTCAACGCCACCGAGGGTACCGCCCGCGACAAGGCGCTGTGCTACGGCGTGGCTAAGGATATCGTGAGCGTCCTTGCCCCCATCTGCCCGTTCTGGGCCGACGAGCTGTGGCACGAGGCCCTCGGCTGCGAGGGCAACGCCTACACCGCCGCCTGGCCCGAGTTCGACCTGGCCGAGTCCGTTGAGGACACGGTGCAGATCGTGGTCCAGGTGCTCGGCAAGGTCCGCGGCCGCGTCGACGTTGCCCGCGATGCCTCCAATGAGGATATGCAGGCTGCCGCCGAGGCCGCCGTCGCCAAGTGGCTCGAGGGCAAGACAGTCGTCAAGGCCATCTGCGTGCCCGGCAAGCTGGTTAACCTGGTGGTCAAGTAAGCGCTGCGCGCATAGTTGACGTGCTATAGGCGAGGGGCGATCCGGCTGGGTCGCCCCTCGTTTTTCATGCACCTGTCCTGGTGCCTACGGTTAATTGTTCTATTCTTGTGGAGAACCTGTGCTCACGCTGACCTGCGGGTTTGTGTTGTGGTTGCACGTTTGTGCAGGTATTGGTATAGTTTGCTTGCAAATGAAGTTGTAATTGAAAGAAGTGGGGTTTCAGCCCCGCTTCTTTTTTGTATGGATGGAGGTGCCGCAATGGTCAAGACCAAGACCGAGCAGGCGATCATCGACGCGCTCGAGGCCGTCGCTCCCCAGCACGATGTCGACATCGTCGACGTCGAGCTCGTGGGTGCCACCAAGGCCCCCTGCGTGCGTGTGCGTATCGAGGGTGCCGAGGGTCAGAGCCTGTCGCTCAACGACGTCACGGCCAACACCAAGTGGGTCGGCGATGTAATTGAGGAGCTCGACCCCATCTCTTCGAGCTATACGCTCGAGGTGTCGAGCCCGGGTATGGCGCGCCCGCTGCGCCGCCCGTGCGATTTTGCCCGCTTTGTGGGCGAAAACTGCGAGCTCACCTCCACCGCCACCGAGGGCCGTCGCAAGTACGCCGGCAAGATTGCCGCCGCCACCGAGACGAACGTGACCCTCGAGCTCGAGGACGGCGAGTCCGTCACCCTCGATTTCTCTGATGTTAAAAAGTGCAAGTTGAAGCCCACCTATGACTTCAAGCCCGCGAAGGAAGGAAAGTAAGATGGCAGCATCCGACATGATGTCCGCCCTGATGGAGCTTTGCCAGGAGAAGCACATCGACCAGCTCTACCTGATCGACCGCCTGGAGCAGTCGCTCGCCAAGAGCTATGCCGAGATCCTGCATCTTGAGTGGGGCGCCAAGGTGACCATCGACCGCACCACCGGCAAGATCTACGTCTACCGTCTGGAGCCGATCGACGATTCCATGGACGAGGAGGGCAACTTCACCGAGTTCGAGGAGATCGACGTCACCCCCAAGAACACGAGCCGCATCGCCGCCCAGCACGCCAAGGCCGAGATCAACGCCATCGTGCGCAACTCCGCCCGCGAGCAGATCTACGAGGAGTTTTCCGGCCGCATCGGTGACCTCATCAGCGGTACCGTGCTGCAATCCACGCCCGACTTCACCATCGTCAAGATCCGTGACGGCGTCGAGGCCGAGCTGCCGCACTTTGACCAGCGCCGCTACGAGAACGAGCGCAACGAGCGTCCGATGGGCGAGCGCTATCTGCACAGCCAGCACATCAAGGCCGTGATCATCGACGTCCGCGACCCCAACTCCAACCTGCAGCCGGTTCGCGGCGAGCACAGCCGTCCGCCGATCGTCATCTCCCGTACCCACCCCGAGCTCATGCGTCGTCTGTTTGAGCAGGAGGTGCCCGAGATCTATGAGGGCACCGTCCAGATCAAGTCGATCGCCCGCGAGCCCGGTCAGCGCTCCAAGGTCGCCGTCCATTCGCTCGACGATCGCCTGGATCCCGTGGGCGCCTGTGTCGGCCCCAAGGGCAGCCGTGTCCGCGCCGTCGTTGGTGAGCTCCGTGGTGAGCGCGTCGACATCATCCTGTGGGATGCCGATCCGGCCGTCTACGTTGCCAACGCCCTGTCGCCCGCCAAGGTCACCCGCGTCCTCATCGACGAGGAGAAGGCCTACGCCGGCGTCATCGTGCCCGACGACCAGCTGTCCCTCGCCATTGGCAAGGAGGGCCAGAACGCCCGCCTCGCCGCTCGCCTGACCGGCTGGCACATCGACATCAAGTCCGAGACCCTTGCTGCCGACATCCTCAAGAACGTCCCCGTTCACGAGGAGCCCGCCGCCGACCTAATCGGTGACGAGGAGGACGACGACGTCCGTCGCTGCGAGTACGTGTCCGAGGACGGCATCCAGTGCCGCAACCAGGCCCGTCCCGGCTCCCGTTTCTGCGGTGTCCACGACACCGACGCCTTCGATGATGCGGAGGACCTGATCTAGCGCGCGGTCGCGCCGGACAGGTTCCGACGCATCTCCCACGCTCGTTCAGTCTCTAGGCACCCAAGGTGCCAGAAAGGGTAGGTGAAGTCATATGGCAAAAATCCGTGTGTCCACCCTGGCCAAAGAGTTCGGCATGACCTCCAAGGAACTGATGGGTCATCTCGCCGATATGAAGATTCCCGCTAAGTCCGCTTCCTCCGCTCTGGAGGACGCCTACGTCGCCATGGTCCGCAAGCAGCTCGCCCCGGTGATCGAGGCTCGCGCCCAGGAAGTCGAGGCCGCCAAGCAGGCCGAGGAGCAGGCCGCTGCCGCCGAGGAGGCCGCACGTGCCGCCGAGGCCGAGCGCGAGCGCATCGCTGCCGAGAAGGCACGCGAGGAGGAGCGCCGCCAGTTCGCCGCTGCCCAGGCTGCCGAGGAGGCCGCCCGTGCCGAGGCCGAGGCCAAGAAGAAGGCCGAGCAGGAGCGCCTTGCCCGCGAAAAGGAAGAGGCTACCCGCGAGGCCCAACGTCGCGCCGTTCCCGCCTCTGACTCCGGATCGCGTTTCCGCTCGCTGCTCGACCAGATCGCCGCGCAGGAGACCGTGCTCAAGGAGAAGAAGGACGCCGAGAACAAAGCCAAGGCCGAGCGCGGCAACCGTCGCGGCAATAACGACCGCCGCGGTGGTCGTCGTAATGACCGCAACGCCTCCGATAACAATTCCGAGCGCAACGCCTCCGAGAACCGTCCGCACAGCCATCGTACCAATGCCAGCAACAACGTTGCTGCCGGCATGGACTTCCCCAACCCTGACAAGCAGGGCAAGGGCAAGAAGCGCAAGGGCGGCCACAACAACGAAGAGGACCACTACAGCCGCATGGCGCGCGAGGCCGAGGAGTACAGCCGCGAGAAGGTGCTCGAGGAGGCCCGCGCCGCCGTCGAGGAGGCCT
>CALLRY010000359.1:0-1596 GCA_938014285.1 uncultured Collinsella sp.
GTTCTTTGCGTTCATGCTGCCGCCGTAAAGGATGGAGACGGCGCGTGCCGGGCGGGCGCCGTAGATGCCGCGGATAACGGCACGGATGCTCTCGCAGACTTCCTGCGCCTGCTCTGCGGTAGCGGTCTTGCCGGTGCCGATCGCCCAGATAGGCTCATAGGCAATGATGCAGCGGCGGAGCTGAGTCGCGTCGATGCCGCTGAGAGCGGCCTTGACCTGATATGCAACGTACTCCATGGTCAGATCCATCTCGCGCTGCTCAAGGCTTTCGCCGACGCAGATGATGGGCATGATGCCCTTGGCGAGCAGTGCTTTGGCCTTGGCGTTGACGAGCATATCGTCCTCGCCGTGGTACTGGCGGCGCTCGGAGTGGCCGACGATGCAGTACTTTGCGCCGATGTCCTGGAGCTGGCTTGCGGAGACCTCTCCGGTGTATGCGCCCTTGTCGAACTTGCTGACGTCCTGTCCGCCGGCGGCGACCTTGGCTTCCTTACCGGCCTTGACCATGGTGGGGATCATAACTGCCGGAGTGCAGAGAACGACGTCGCAGGCTCTGGGAGCCGGCATGGCCGCGCGCAGCTCTTCCATGAAGGGCTTGATCTCAGAGGCGAGCATGTTCATCTTCCAGTTGCCGGCGATAACGGTTTTACGGTACTTTCTGTTCATTTGTATTTCTCCTTTTCGTGAAGAATTATCTTATTCTCGTTGGTCTCTCCCGTTTTGGGGGAGGCATTTGAGGAGTGCTTACTTATCGAGCAGGCAGGCCACGCCCGGCAGCTCCTTGCCCTCGAGGAACTCAAGGGATGCGCCGCCGCCGGTGGAGATGTGGGTGATCTTGGAGGCGAAGCCGAGCTTCTCGACTGCCGCCGCGCACGATGGTCACGGCGTCGCTGTCAACAAGAGCCTGAGCAACCGCGATGGTGCCCTTTGCGAGGGTCGGGTTCTCGAACACGCCCATGGGGCCGTTCCAGACGACGGTCTTTGCGCTCTTCACGGCGTCCGCGAACAGGGCGCGGGTCTTCTCGCCGATGTCGAGACCTTCCATATCATCGGGGATAGCGGTGACGTCAACGGTCTTGACCTCGATCTCGCCGTCGATGGGATCGGGGAAGTCCTTCGCAACGACGGTGTCAACCGGCAGAAGGAGCTTGACGCCCTTCTCCTCGGCCTTTTCGAGCATCTTCTTGCAGTAATCGACCTTATCTGCGTCGAACAGGGACTTGCCGATGCCGTAGCCCTTTGCGGCCACGAAGGTGTAAGCCATACCGCCGCCAATGATAAGGGTATCGACCTTATCAAGGAGGTTGTTGATAACGTTGAGCTTATCGGAGACCTTTGCGCCGCCGAGGACTGCGACGAAGGGGCGCTCAGGATCGGCCAGAGCCTTGCCCATGATGCTCAGCTCCTTGTCGACCAGCAGGCCAGAGTAAGCGGGCAGGTAAGCTGCGACGCCTGCGGTGGAGGCGTGCGCTCTATGGACGGTGCCGAACGCGTCGGACACGAAGATGTCGGCCATGTTGGCCAGCGCCTTTGCGAAGTCTGCGCCGTTCTTCTCCTCGCGGATGTCGAAACGCAGGTTCTCAAGCAGCATGATCT
>CALLRY010000360.1:0-4739 GCA_938014285.1 uncultured Collinsella sp.
TGTAATGGTCGGTGAGCTCACCAGCGACACCCTTGATACCCACGGCACTGCAACCGTTGGCGTCGAGCATGCGGCGCGCGACCGTAGCGCCCGTGTCGCCGTCCGAGCGAACCTTGGACCAGGTTTTGTACGTCGAGTTGATATAGCTCTGCGCGGCAAGACCGAGCACCGTACAAACAAGAACAAGCAGCAGGTACAGCGGGTCGATGCCAAAGCCGTATCCATAGTAATAAGGCATGCGAATTCCTCCGAATCGAGTTACACGTTGGAGGCATTCTACCCACTCAAGCGGCTAGGCTTCCTTACAGCAATTCGATTTTTCCGTCCTTCACCGTCAACCCCATATTGCCGGAAAGCAGATCGTCCAGGCGCGAGCCCACAAGCTCAAAGCGCCAGCCTTCGCGCAAGGGGCTCTGCTCGGGATGCTCAATATAGTCGGCCAGGTCATCGCGCGAGGCAATGACCGAGGTCGCAACGCCTGAGCGCTCGGCAACCAGGCGGATAAGCGCATACATAAGGTCAGTCACGCTCTCCAGCTCCGGCGAAATCTGACGATGTCCGCGCACCAAGAGCGGCAGGCGATCGTGCGGACAGCTCGCACCGCGCTTGATGGCCATGAGCGCACCGTCCACGTCGCGCTCCCCCAATTGATCGGTACCGCGAATGCTACGGAACTCCTCAACGCGCACGGGATTGCGCTTAACGAGCGCTAGCAGCGTGTCGTCGGACATGACCCACTTGCGTGGGATGTTGCGCCGCTCGGCGCGGTCCTCGCGCCAGGCGGCGAGCTCGCGCGCGATGCCCAACTGGTGACGGCTGCACGAATTGATGCGTTTGACCTTGCGGAACGCCTCGTGGCGATCGGCGCGATAGTGCGACTCGTCAGCCAGCGGGCGCAGCTCGTCGAGCACCCAGTCCACACGGCCCAGCTCGCGCAGGCGGCTCATCATCTCGGTATAGGCGACGATCAGGTACTTGACGTCATCGATCGCGTACTCAATCTGCTTATCGGTCAGCGGGCGACGCGACCAGTCGGTCAGCGACTCGGTCTTGGGCAGCGAGACGCCGCAAAACGTCTGCACGAGTGCGCCGTACGAAACCTGCTGGCGCTCGCCCAAAAAGGCGGCGGCGACCTGCGTATCGAAAATCGGTCGTGGCAGCACGCCCACGGTATGGAGCATAACCTCCATATCCTGCGAGCAGGCGTGGAAGACCTTAGTCACGCTCTCGTCTGCCATAAGCTCGGCCAGCGGCGATAGGTCGTCGATTACCAGGGGATCGACCGCGACGCTCTCGGCAGGGGTGGCAATCTGAACCAAGCACAGACGCGGATGGAATGTGCGCTCGCGCAAAAACTCGGTATCGACGGCAATCGCGTCGAACTCACGGGCGCGCTGGCAAAAGTCGAGTAGAGCCTGATGTGTGGAAATGTACATATCAACCCATCGAATAAGGTTAGGCCCGAAAAACACGGGTAGGATATCGGCATTGCCTTACAACTATACTCGGTTAGTCACAGAACGGGAACGTAAGTATGCGCTGCCTTATCATCCACAACCCGGCATCGGGCCCCAGCTCAGATGAAATCTTCGCATTCACGCACGCCCTTGCACAGGGCGGCGACGAGGTCGTGATGCGCTTTATCGGCGATGGCATGGAACCCGAGGACGCCGTGGCAGACGTGCGCGAGTTTGACCGCGTGGTCGTTTCGGGCGGCGACGGCACTGTCTCCAACGTGCTCGACCAGATGCGCGGATGCGGTGTCCCCACGCTCGTCTTCCCCTCCGGTACGGCCTGCCTGTTCTTCAACAACATCGGCAATGCCCCCGAGGCGGCGGCGCTCGCCAAGGCCTGCCGTGCCGGTCGCACGGTCAAAGTCGACATGGGCGAGCTCTTTTGGCTCGACGAGAACGGCAACGAGAAGCGCCACGGCTTCATCATCATCGCCGGCTCGGGCTTCGACGCCGAGATCATGATGAAGGCCGCCCCCACCAAAAACGACATCGGCGAGATCGCTTACTTCCTCTCCGCGCTCGCCACGCCCAATCCCACGGTGGCGCACTTTACGATTGAGCATGACGGCATTGTCGAGGAGCTCGACGGCATCTGCTGCATGGCCGGCAACACCTCGGTCATCCAAAACGACATCAACCTGTTCCCCGACTGCCGTATGAACGATGGCATGGTCGACATTGCGGTCATCGAACCCGTAAAAACTGTGCAGCTTCTACCGACTGTGATCACCGCCGCACTCGACCCCGCCGGCAAGGTACTCGGCCGCCCGCAGTTCAAGATCATCCAGACCAAGGAAGCCAAGATCACCTGCACCCCGTCGCTGGGCATGCAGTTCGATGGCGAAATTATCTCCAGCAATTCGGGCGTCTTTGGAGCCCGCGCGCTTCCGCAATGCCTCGACCTCATCGTCGACGAATTCTCCCCGCTCGGAAAATAGGAGGACCCTATGAACGACAATCCCCTGCTCGGCTTTATCATCATCGTTTTGGCCATGCTCGTCGGCTATGCGATCAACGTGATCCACCGCCGGAAGAAGTAATTCCACATTGGTATGATATTCATCCAATTATCGTCTCCCCTGCTGTTTATGCATTTGCCAAACAGCGGGGGATTTTCTTTGCGCCCCGTGCAAGGCGCTTTATTCAGGTAATGTAATTGCAGGACGTCTTTATTAAAGTAAAGCTACAAACCGAGTATAATTAACCACTCATCGCATATTTCATTACGCTTATCGAGTAAGTTTCTTTCATAGATGAATATTGTTTCCAGTTCGTTACGCTAATGGGGTGTCTTTATTGGCTGAAGCCCTCTGGCGACAGAGGGCTTTCGCACGCTGGGAGGGAAAATGAGGAAAACTCACCCCGTCAACGCGCTCAAGAAGTTAGGCATAGGCCTCGCCTTTGGAGCTGCAACCATCATGTCCATGCCGACCTCTGCGCTCGCCTGCACGCAGGTCTATATGGGCAACAAGCTGACGGCCGACGGTAATACGTACTACGGCCGCACCGAGGACATTGGCACTCGTTACCTCAAACACTATGGCATCGAGCCCTCTTATGGCCCTGGTCATACCTACAGCTCGGACGAGTCCGGATTCTCCTACACCTCGACCAAGACTACGTATCGTTACAGCTACGTGCGCGACCATCCTGCTGAGTGGGACGGACGCTGGGATGCCTACTCCGAGGCCGGCATCAATGAGAGGGGCGTCTCCTGCTCCGCAACACTGAGCACCTCCTACAACGACGATGCCAAGGCAGCGGATCCCACGACCAAGCATGCCCACAAAGCAAATCCCGAGGTCAAAAATACCGGCATCGGCGAGTACAGCTACGCGGGCGTCATCTTGGGCGAGAGCGCAACGGCCCGCGAGGGCGTCGAGCTTATCGGCAGTCTGATTGACGAGCAGGGCGTCTGCTCCAACGACCAGATTGTCATCGCCGACAACACCGAGACTTGGCTGTTCGCCGCGCTTTCCGGCCACCAGTGGATCGCTATGAAGCTGACCGACGACGTCGCTTCGGTCAACCCCAACATTAGTAACCTCAATTTTCAGGTCAATCTTGACGATCCTGAGAACTGCCTCCACTCTGAGGAGATCAAGACTATGCCCGAAGAGAAGGGCTTCGCCAAGTACTTTGAAGACGGACAGTTCGATGTTGCCCAGACCTACGGTGCATCTATCAACAATACGGGCATGGGCTCTTGGGCGCGTTATATCCAGGGCCGCGACTACTTTATGGCTCCGCTGACCGAGGGCACCGACTACGAGATCGTCAAGGACAAGGACAAGGACAAGAATGACGTCACGCTCGGTGCCATGGTTCATGAGATGCAGCCGCTGTTCTTCCAGCCCAGCAAGTCCGACTGGAACACGTTTGAGCTGATTCGCGCCTTCGGCAACCGCGGTGAAAAAGTCCCCGGCCTTAATGCCAATACTGACGGTGTCAGCAGCATCGGTTCCGACCGCAACGCCGAGGCCAACCTCTTCCAGATTCGAAAGGGCTATGACCCCGAGGTTGCAACCATCCAGTGGGAGATGCTCTCCTGCGCCGAGTTCTCCGTCGCTATCCCGCTATACTCCGCTCTGATGACCGAAGTCAGCCCCTACTTCAGCGACCAGACCGTTGATTATGGTCACTGCAGCGAGACGGACATCGTGAACAACGAGGAGCCCGAGAACTCCATTAACTACGTCCTGATGGACATCAACTCGCTTTGCTTCGCGAACCGCGCACAATTCGCCACCAGCGTCCGCACCTACCTCGATGCGCTCCAGAACGAGCTCATCGAGCAGAACAAGGAAGTCGACACCGCCATGCTGGCCGAGACGACCACCGAGGGCCGCACTGCCCTGGCCAACAAGGCCGGCAAGGCTGCTACCGAGAACACCTACAAGAAGTGCAAGGCACTGCTCCAGGAGATGCGCGCCTATCAGAAGGCCGAAAACTTCGACCAGCCCTTCACCCCAAGCGACCTGAACACCGAGACCAACGGCCTCAAGGTGTCCATCACCTACGCCAAGGATGCTCTTGCCACCGATCCGGTCACCCCGGATCAGCCCGGCACCCCCGAGCAGCCTGGTACTCCTGAGCAGCCCGGTACCCCCGAGCAGCCCGCCAAGCCCGAGCAGCCAGCCGCCAAGCCTGAGAAGCCTAGCAAGTCCGACACCACGACCACGGTAACCACTAACAAGACGAACACCAAGGGCGGCCTGCCCACCA
>CALLRY010000361.1:0-4741 GCA_938014285.1 uncultured Collinsella sp.
TGGAGATGAGGCCGTTAGGCTCATTGACGAACTCGATGTACTCGGAGTTGGAACCCATCTCGGCCGGGAAGCTGATCTCGATGCCCGTGTCGGTACGGATCTTGTGATTGCGCACCGCCGCGCGTTCGACCTGCTTGCGCTCCACGGGCACACGCTCAGGCACCTTCTCCTCGGTCAATGCCGCGCGCACGCTCTCCTTGATAACCGGTTCGTCCTCAAAGACCTCATCGACGATATCCCAAGGCGGCAGCTCCTCGTCATCCTCAACCTTCTCGGCAACGGCGGCTTTGACCTTAGCGAGCGCTACAGCCGTGTTGGCGCCGTGCTCTTCAGCGACCTCCTCGACCACGCGCGTCACCGTGTCGATGACCTCCTTACCCGAAACGCCCGTGTCACATTGCAGCAGGCCATCGGGAATGAGCATGCGGTCCTCGCCGGCGATCTTGCGTTTCTTGTCCACATAGCCGATCTCCATGGTGCTCGCGCGCACGATGGCATAGCTCGGCACCTTTTGCGAGGGGTTCGGCAGAATGGCGTAGTGGCGCGCGATGTCGTTGCGCACCTCCCCCTCCTCGCGGCCCACTTCGTGCATAAAAGCCTGCTTGGAGCCCAGCAGCATCACGGCAAACCAGCGGGCATCCTCATCGTCGTCAAAATCAGCCACGAGCACGTCGGTGGACTCGGCTTTCTCAGCCTTGGTGAGCTCGGAGGAGATAAACTCCGCAATCTGCTGCGACAGGTCCACGAACTCGCGCTCGCCAAAGAAATAGCCCTTGAGCTCGCCGCCGAATGCTGAGTTCTCGGCAAACGTGGCACGCTTGTTGTCGGCCGAAGTACGAGCGCGCCGCAGGTGCGTGGTCACGAAGTTGCGCACGGTACGGCTCTCGATATCGAGCTCGCGCTGGCTCATAACGTTGACGGCAGAGTCAAAGTCCAGGATATGCAGAATCGCGTGATTGATTTTCATATACGGCATTCCGTTCTAGATCGAATTGAGCACGAACCAGTATAGCGGTCGAGCCCGCCCCAGGCGCATCGAAGATTGGTGCATCGGGGACAGGCCGCTTTGCACTAATGGCTAGTGCAGGAGCTCGGACTGCCAAGCCTCGAGCTGTTCTGCCAAACTCTTGCCGGCAGCGGGCATGTCGATCTGGGGACGTTTGGGCAGAAGCGCACACTTAAGAATCGCAACGATAGTCTGCGAGACAAAGCGTCGCGTATCCTTGTCAAAGCCTTGCGCAGCCTGGAGCATCACGGGCAGGCTCTCGCGCAGATTCCCAGCGATATCCGCAAACCGCTCAGCACCCGTAGCCTCAAGCACGGAGAACAACGCATCTACAAAACGCTCGCGCTCGTTAGGCGACACCGCAAGCAGCATCTCGCGAATGGAGCCATCAACGTATCGAGCACCGGCGGACAGGCGCTCACAGTACACGAAGTCGCGACCATCAACCACCCAGCTAAAGGGATTATGCTGAAGCAGGCTGAACTCGGTGCTCTCAACGATGGCATAGTCCTCCTGTGTCTCGAACATCATGCCGAAGATCGACGACCGAGGTAGCGTCTTGTCGATTCGACCGGATAGATCGGCGAAGGCGTTGCCGCTCAGAAACTCCTCGACGAAGCCCGGACCATCATGGGAATACGCCCGTTCGATTCGCTCACGGGCGACATCGGGGCACATCGCCGCACCGTACACCGCAAGGTTTCCACCCTTGGAATGACCTCCGCACAAAAGCGGCCCGTCAATCGCATCCGCCGCCTCGTCTACATAACGCGCCGCGGATTCCTGGGCCGGCACAGGACACCGGAACGCCATGTTAAAGTCCTCTTTCCAGCCCACAATCGTGCTGTCGGTCCCCCGGAAGGCAAGATAGCTAAACCCCGCCGGAAATCGGAACGTCATGGCCGCAAACTGCTCCGTTGTCTCGGCATCACTCACGCTACGATAGCCGCAAACACGAACGCCACGGTAGCGAGGGCTTGCTGCCACAGCCTCCAACAGGGCACGACTCCCCTCCGGATCCCACAGGTCGCCAATCATGTCTTGGTAGCACTCGGCGCGCAGCAGCTCGCGTACGTCTAGGCCCTGCCAGTTCGTCAGCTCCGCCATATCACCCGGCAAACGCAAATAGGACAACCACGCAAAGACCAGGCTGTCCACCGCGCAGAACGGCCGTTCCTCAAACGGATCAAACGCTGTCTGGGCATAGGTCAAAAAATTAGGCGAATCCGACATGGCCCTCCCATCAACTATGGTGCATTGGGGGTGCATTGGGGTCAGGTTACTTTGCACCAAAAGGCGCCCGGGCCGTGTGGACCCGGACGCCTTCATTGTAGCTTTTCGCTCTAGCGAGCTTGATTTAGCAGGAGAAATCGACGCTGTCGATGATGTCCTTGAGGGCCTTGGCGGAGACGGTGAGCTCATGCTGCTCGTCATCGTTCAGCGGCACGGGGACGCGGCAGACAACGCCGTCGCGGCCAACGACGGTCGGCATGGAGATGGCAAGATCGGACAGGCCATACTCGCCCACCATGAGCGAGGAGACAGGCAGAACGGTCTGCTCATCGCGCATAACGGCGGTGCAGATGCGCTTGACGGCCATGGCGACGCCATAGTAGGTGGCGTGCTTCTTCTCGATGATGGTGTAGGCGGAGTTCTTGACGTCCTCAGCGATGCGCTTCTCGGCAGCCTCATGCTCCAGGTGGCCGTGAAGCTCACAGAAGGTGTTCAGCGGAACGCCGGCAACCTGAGCGCTGGACCAAGCGACAAACTCGGAGTCACCGTGCTCGCCCATGACATAGGCCTGGACATCGCGCGGGTCAACCTCGACGTGGGCACCAAGCATCTGCTGCAGGCGGCCGGTGTCGAGCACGGTGCCGGAACCGATGACGTGGCCCTCGGGCAGGCCGGACATCTTGATGGCGGCGTAGGTCAGAACATCGACCGGGTTGGAGACGATTAGCAGAATGCCGTCGAAGCCGGACTTCTTAATCTCGGGAATAATGGACTTGAAGATGCTGACGTTCTTGTTGACCAGGTCCAGGCGGGTCTCACCGGGCTTCTGGGCAGCGCCAGCAGTGACGACGATCATGGCGGCGTCGGCGACATCGGAATAATCGCCGGCGTAGATCTTCATCGGCTCGGCAAACGTCATGCCGTGCGCGATATCCAGGGCCTCACCCTCGGCACGGTTCTTGTCCACGTCGACGAGGACCATCTCGGAGAACAGACCACTCTGCATCAGTGCGAACGCCGAAGACGAACCGACGAAACCGCAGCCGACAATAGCGACCTTCTTCTCGTTAACCATTAGAAACTCCCATCTCTCTCCACAAACAAGCCGCCCGGGAACGACCCGAGCGGCTTGCCGTAATCCCAATACATCCAATCGGGACTTTGATTATGCTCCTATTCGCAGCCAAAAATCGACCGTTTACCGAAATTGTTTGCAGAATTCGTAAAATAACTGCACGAAATCGGTTTCGAGCTATTGACGAGTCGAAATAGGTCTCTAATACAGGCCCGCCTCGCGAATGGCCTCGACAGCCAAAGCGATCTGGTCGGGCGGTAGGACCAGCGCCATGCGCACGTGCCCCTCGCCCGAAGGGCCAAAGCTCACGCCCGGCGTCACCACAACGCCGGCCTTCTCCATAAGCTCCTCGCAAAACGCCATAGAATCGGTGCGACCACCGGGAAGCTTGGCCCACACAAACATAGAGCCATGCGCATTGGGACGCTCCCAGCCCAGGCCCTCAAGACCGTCGCACAGGGCATCGCGGCGCTCCTGGTACTTCAGACGCTGCGCCTCGACCTCATCGCGCGGACCGTTCAGGCAGGCGATGGCAGCCTTCTGGATCGGGAAGAACATACCGAAGTCGATCTGGCCGCGCAGCTTGGCAAAGGCCGAGACCACATCCTCGCGACCGACCAAAAAGCCGATGCGGGCACCGGTGACGTTAAACGACTTAGAGAGCGAGAAGAACTCCACGCCCACCTCAAGCGCACCGGGATACTGCAAGAAGCTGCCGCCGGGCTCGCCGTCGAACACGATGTCGGAGTATGCGTTGTCGTGAACGATGAGCAGGTCGTGCTCGCGGGCGAAAGTGATGATCTCCTCGTAGATCTCGGGCGTGCCCACCGAGCCGACCGGGTTCGCGGGCAGCGACACGATCATATACTTGGCACGATCGGCCACCTCGGGATCGATACCCGCCACATAGGGCAGGTAATTATGCTCGGCAACCAGCGGATAGTATTCGAGCTTGGCATCGGCGATCTTGGCACCCGCCTCAAAGACCGGGTAGCACGGATCGGGAACCAGAATGGTGTCACCCGGATCGAGCAGGGCCAGGCCCAAATGGCCCACGCCCTCCTGCGTGCCGTTGCACGACTGCACCATAGACGGCGTAATGCCCGAAACGCCAAAGCGACGCTCATAGTAATCGCACACGGCTTGCTTGAGTTCGGGCAGGTCGCGCAGGGCATACTTCCACATCTCGGGATCTTGGGCTGCCTGCGTGAGCGCCTCGACCACGTGGTCGTACGGCTTAAAGTCGGGCGTGCCCACGCTCATGTTGTAAATGGTCTTGCCCTGAGCCTTCAGCGCGAGAAGCTTGTTGTTGAGCGAGGCGAAGACCTCCGAGCCAAAGCGGTCGAGACGCTGCGATGCCTGCATGGTGCCACCTTTCGATATGAAAAACGCGGCGCTCCGACAAGAGCGCCGCGCGATACGGGCCA
>CALLRY010000362.1:0-7560 GCA_938014285.1 uncultured Collinsella sp.
GTCGTTTACATCAACCGCGTGTCGAAGACCGTCAAGGGTGGTCGTCGCATGAGCCTCGTCGCTCTCGTCGTCGTTGGCGACGGCAAGGGCAACGTCGGCGTTGGCATGGGCAAGTCCGCTGAGGTGCCCATGGCCATCTCCAAGGCATCTCTCGATGCCAAGAAGAACATGTTCCACGTGCCGGTGACCGAGCAGGGCACCATCCCGCACGAGGTTCTCGGCCACTTTGGTGCCGGCCGCATCATCATCAAGCCCGCTGTTGAGGGTACCGGCGTTATCGCCGGCGGCGCTGTGCGTCCCCTCTTTGAGCTTGCTGGCATCAAGAACGTCCTGTCCAAGTCCCTCGGTACCGACAACGGCCTCAACATCATCAAGGCTGCCGTCGAGGGCCTCAAGGAGCTCTCCAGCCCTGAGGACGTCGCGGCTCGCCGTGGCCTGACGGTCTCCGAGATGTTCGTCGGTAAGGAGAACTAAGCATGGCTGACACCATCAAGATCAAGCAGGTCCGCAGCACCAACGGTTGCAAGCAGGACCAGGTCCGTACTGTCCGTGCCCTCGGTCTCCACAGGATCCGCGAGGTTCGCGAGATTGCTGACAACGAGTCCGTCCGCGGCATGATCTTCAAGGTCAAGCACCTTGTCGAGATTGTAGAGGAGTAGCAAATGCAGCTTCACGATCTTACTCCCGCGCCCGGTTCCACCAAGAACCGCAAGCGCGTCGGCCGTGGCAATTCTTCGGGTCACGGCACCACTTCTGGCCGCGGCCAGAAGGGCCAGGATTCCCGCTCTGGCGGCACCAAGGGTGCCGGCTTCGAGGGTGGCCAGACTCCGCTGGCTATGCGCCTGCCCAAGCTTCCGGGCTTCCGCAACCCCCGTCGTATCGAGTACACCGCCGTTAACGTTGAGCGTCTCGAGCGTAAGTTCGAGGACGGCGCTGTGATCGACGGTGCCGCTCTTAAGGCCGCTCGCATCACCAAGAGCGAGTTCGAGCCCGTCAAGGTGCTCGGCAATGGTGAGCTCACCAAGAAGTTCACGGTCAAGGTCGACAAGGTCAGCGCTTCTGCGCAGGCCAAGATCGAGGCCGCCGGCGGAAAGGTCGAGCTGCCGTGCTAAATGGTCTTAAGAATGCTTTCCGCATCAAAGAATTGCGCGAAAAGATTCTTTTTACCATAGCTATGCTCGTCGTGTACCGCATTGGTGCGCACGTTCCTGTGCCCGGCATTCCCTTCCAGGGAATGCTGGGCCTTTTCTCGACCGATAACAATTCGGTCGCCGCAGGTGCTATGGCCCTCCTGAATCTTTTCTCTGGCGGCGCGTTGAGCTATGTGTCGGTGTTTTCGCTGGGCATCATGCCTTACATCACCAGCTCGATCATCCTCCAGATGCTCCAGGCCGTCGTGCCTTCCCTGCATGAGCTTGCCCGCGAGGGCGAGGTCGGTCAGACCAAGATTACGCAGTATTCGCGTTACCTCACCCTGGCTCTGGGAATCCTCAACTCCGTGGGTTACCTCTTCCTCTTTAAGAGCTTCGGCATCAGCTTCAATGGCGCCGGCGCTCCCGAGATCATCTTCGACCTCATGATCGTCGGTACGCTCACCGCGGGCGCCATGCTGATCATGTGGATTGGTGAGCTCATCACCCAGCGCGGTATCGGCAATGGCATGTCGCTGATCATCTTCGCGAACATCATGGCCGGTCTGCCGCAGGCTATCTTCTCCAGCACCGAGGGCAATGCCGGTGGCATCATCACCATGGTGATCATCTGCGCCATCATCCTGCTGGTTATCCCGCTGATTGTTTTCCTTGAGCGCGGCCAGCGCCGCATCCCGGTCTCCTACGCTAAGCGCGTCGTGGGCCGTCGCATGATGGGTGGCCAGACCACCTACCTGCCCATCAAGGTCAACACCGCGGGTGTCGTGCCGATCATCTTCGCTTCGGCGCTGCTGTACTTCCCGGCTCAGATTGCCGTGTTCTTCCCCGGCATCGGCTGGATTCAGGCAGTTGCCTCCGCGCTTTCGACCGGTTGGCTCAACTGGGTGCTTAACGTTGTCCTCATCGTGTTCTTCGCGTACTTCTACACCTCCATGGTGTTCAACCCCGATGACACGGCCGATAACCTTAAGAAGCAGGGCGGCTTTATTC
This sequence comes from uncultured Collinsella sp., assembly GCA_938014285.1. Lineage (GTDB taxonomy): Bacteria > Actinomycetota > Coriobacteriia > Coriobacteriales > Coriobacteriaceae > Collinsella. Next base: position 2,142 of record CALLRY010000362.1, read on the forward strand.
CGGGCGTGCGTCCGGGTAGGGCTACCGCGGCCTACATCAAGAACGCGCTCAACAAGATCACGCTTCCCAGCGCTGTCTTTTTGGCGCTCATCGCCATCGTGCCTTCGATCATCTTCTCCTTCACGGGTAACCATCTGATCCAGGCATTTGGCGGCACGTCCATCCTCATCATGGTCGGCGTCGTGCTCGACACGGTCGATAAGCTCGAAGGCCAGATCAAGATGTATGATTACGATGGATTCTTTAAATAGGCTAGAGGAGGATTGCTCATGAACCTCGTATTGCTCGGAGCTCCGGGTGCCGGTAAGGGCACCGTCGCACAGGAGCTCGTCGCCGAGTTTGGCGTCGCCCACATTTCCACGGGCGACCTGCTGCGTGCTGCCGTCAAGGGTGGCACCGAGCTTGGTATTCAGGCTATGAAGTACATGGACGCTGGCGAGCTCGTTCCCGACCAGCTCGTGATCGACCTTGTCAAGGAGCGCCTTGCCGCCGATGACGCCCAGCAGGGCTTCATCCTCGACGGCTTCCCGCGCAACACCGCCCAGGCTGTGACGCTCGATTCCGAGCTCTCCGCCATGGGTCGCGAGATCGACTGCGCCCTTCTGGTCGATGTGGCCCCCGAGGTCATTATCGATCGTCTGTCTTCGCGTCGCACCTGCCGCGCATGCGGTTACACCGGCACCGCTGCCGATGCTACCTGCCCCAAGTGTGGCGGCGAGATGTATCAGCGCGACGACGACAAGCCCGAGACCATCAAGAACCGTCTCGACGTCTACGAGAAGTCCACGAGCCCGCTCGTCGACTACTATCGTGGCCAGGGTCTGCTCAAGTCGGTCAACGGTGACCAGGCTCGCGAGACCGTGTACGGGGATGTCAAAGAGGCTCTCGGTCTATGATCAAGATTAAGTCTGCAACGCAAATCGAGCAGATGAAGAAGGCAGGAGCGCTATCTAAGATGGCGCTCCGCCACGTTGGAGCCATGGTGCGCCCCGGCGTTTCCACCTTTGAGCTCGATCAGCTCGCGGAGCAGATTATCCGCATGCATGGCGGCACCCCGGCCTTTAAGGGTTACGGCGGGTTCCCGGGGACCATTTGCGCATCGATCAACGATGCCGTGGTCCACGGTATTCCCAACCCCGACATGATCCTGCGCGATGGCGATATCATCTCCATCGATACGGGAGCCGTTGTCGACGGTTGGGTCGGCGATAACGCTTGGACGTTTTTCGTCGGCACCCCCACGCCCGAAGCCAAGGCTTTGTGCGAGGTCACGCGCGATTGCCTTAAGGCTGCCATCGAGCAGGCTGTTCCCGGTAACCATATCGGGGACGTCGGTTATGCCGTTCAGTCCCTCGCCGAGTCTCACGGTTACGGTGTGCTTCGTGATTATGTAGGCCATGGCATTGGCCGCGTGATGCACGAGGACCCCAACGTTCCTAACTATGGAAAGAAGGGGAGGGGCGTTCGCCTCCAGGCCGGCATGGTCATTGCCATCGAGCCGATGGTTACGATGGGTTCCAACCATGTGAGCACGGGCTCCGACGGTTGGATTGTTACGACCAACGATCACCTGCCCGCCGCGCACTACGAGAACACCGTCGCCATTACCAATGACGGTCCGGTGATTCTCACCACGGATGCCCAAGGTGCTTGGTGCTCCCTCCAAGGCGGAGAAATGTAAAAGTCGCCGCCCCCTGATGCCCAACCTCGCCTTTCAATTTCGAAGGCATGACCCCAAGGTCTATGCCTTCTCATTTCAAGGCGATCTTGGGCATCAGGGAACGGCTTTGTTTTACATTTCAAATGTAACAAGTTCCACTTAGTTGTGGAGCCATTACGAAGTTATTACGATGCGTACATACGTGTTGTAGAATACTCAATCGCTGTCGTTTTCTAGAGAAAGATGATTGCTTGTGAAGAAGGAAGACGCAATTGAGCTCGAGGGTACGGTAAAAGAGCCGCTGCCCAACGCCATGTTTAAGGTCGAGCTCGAGAACGGTCATTCGGTTCTGTGCAACATTTCTGGCAAGATCCGAATGAATTACATCCGCATTCTCCCCGGTGACAGGGTTGTCGTGGAGCTTTCCCCGTACGACCTGACCCGCGGCCGCATCACCTATCGCTATAAATAGCGGCACGCATGCATACACGTTCTTTTCCGACTGCAGGCTTAGCTCAACCTACGGTCGTTTTGCGTGTGAAGACCAGCCATAGTTTTAAACGCCTGCGGCTGGGCGAGTAGATAGTAGGGAAGTAGTTTGAGCGCTACCGAAAGGAAGAACGATGAAGGTACGTCCTTCGGTCAAGAAGATGTGCGATAAGTGCAAAATCATTAGGCGCCATGGCAAGGTTCTCGTCATTTGCGAGAATCCCCGTCATAAGCAGCGTCAGGGTTAAGAGAGGAGACTACGTTGGCCCGTATTAATGGTGTCGACCTCCCGCGTGAGAAGCGCGTTGAGATCGGTCTGACCTACATTTACGGCATCGGCCGCACCACTGCGACGAAGATTTGCGTCGAGTGCAACGTTAACGTGGATACGCGCGTTAAGGACCTCACCGAGGATGAGGTTAACGCCATCCGCGATTATATCGATAAGAACCAGATCATGGTTGAGGGCGACCTCCGCCGTGAGCGCAACCAGAACGTCAAGCGCCTTATGGACATCGGCTGCAACCGCGGCCTTCGTCACCGCAAGGGCCTCCCGGTCCGCGGCCAGCGCACCCACACTAACGCTCGTACCCGCAAGGGCCCGAAGCGTCAGATCGGTGCTAAGAAGAAGAAATAAGGAGCGCTAGATAGATGGCTACTGCTAAGAAGAACGTTCGCGCTGCCCGTCTGAAGCGCGCGGACCGTAAGAACATTTCCGTGGGCCAGGCTCACATTCGTTCTACGTTCAACAACACTATCGTTTCGATCACCGATCCCCAGGGCAACGTCATTTCCTGGAAGTCGGCTGGCCAGGTGGGCTTCAAGGGCTCCCGTAAGTCCACGCCGTTCGCTGCCCAGATGGCTGCCGAGGCTGCTGCCAAGCAGGCCATGGAGCACGGTATGAAGAAGGTTTCCGTCTTCGTCAAGGGCCCCGGCTCCGGTCGTGAGACCGCCATCCGCTCCCTCCAGGCTGCTGGCCTCGAGGTCTCTAGCATTCAGGATTGCACGCCAAGAAGCGTCGCCGCGTGTAACTGAAAGGATCGTATCAATATGGCAATCGACAGGACTCCTGTTCTTAAGCGCTGCCGTCAGCTCGGGATCGATCCCGCTGAGCTCGGTTACAGCAGCAAGAAGGAATCTATCCGTCAGCCCAAGCGCCGTCGCAAGGAATCTGAGTACGGCATGCAGCTGCGCGAGAAGCAGAAGGTCAAGTTCATCTATGGCGTTCTGGAGAAGCAGTTCCACGGCTACTTCAACAAGGCCCGCAAGATGAACGGCGTCACCGGTGAGAACCTCATGATCATCCTTGAGTCTCGCCTCGACAACGTCGTCTTCCGTCTTGGCTTCGCCCGCACCCGCAAAGAGGCTCGTCAGTCCGTCCGTCACGGTCACTTCACCGTGAACGGCAAGCGCGTGGACATCCCGTCCTACCGCGTCAAGGCCGGCGACGTCGTCGCTGTCGGCGAGAAGTTCCGTGACCTCCTCCCCATCAAGGAGGCCCTGATTTCCTCCGAGCGCTTTGAGGTCCCTGGCTGGCTCGAGGTCGATATCGAGAAGCTGTCTGGTAACGTGCTCGCTCTGCCGACGCGTGAGCAGATCAGCGGTGATATCAACGAGCAGCTCATCGTCGAGCTCTACTCTAAGTAGTCCATCCGGGCTGCTGAGGCTGGAGGTAATACATGTCAGAATTCATTAGGCCTCAGGTTCAGGTCGAAGAGATCAACGAGACGTCTGCTCGTGTCTCCGTCGAGCCGCTCGAGCGTGGCTACGGCGATACTCTGGGTAACTCCCTTCGTCGCGTTCTTCTGTCCTCGCTCGAGGGTGCCGCCGTCGAGGCTATTCAGATCGATGGTGCGCAGCACGAGTTCATGACCATCCCTAACATGGTCGAGGATGTCACCGACATCGTCCTGAATGTCAAGGGTCTTGTCTTCAGGGCTCTCGGCACGACCGACGAGGCGACCGCCACCATTTCGGTTGACGGCCCCTGCGAGGTCACCGGTGCGGACTTCTTTATTCCGTCCGAGTTTGAGCTGGTCAACCCCGAGCAGCACATCGCTACGCTCACCGAGGGTGGCCATCTCACCATGAGCATGCGCATCGGCTATGGCCGCGGCTATGTTTCTGGCGAGGCCAACAAGCGCGACAACGATCCCATCGGTGTGATCCACGTCGACTCGCTGTACTCGCCGGTTTCCCGTTGCGCCAAGCTCGTTGAGGCTTGCCGTGTCGGTCAGCACACCGACTACGACCGCCTTGTCCTCGAGATCGAGACCAACGGCTCCATCGCCCCGCGCGACGCCGTGGTCCAGGCTGCCAATATCATCAACCAGCATATGGCCGCCTTTATGAACCTTGCCGAGACCCCCGAGGTCGAGGAGGAGGCTTCGATCTTCGCTCCCGAGGTCACCAACGACAACGCCGAGCTGGACAAGCAGATCGAGGATCTGGACCTTTCCGTCCGTTCCTACAACTGCCTTAAGCGCGCCAGCATTCACTCGGTCCGTCAGCTCGTTGAGTTCTCGGAGAACGATCTGCTCAACATCCGTAACTTCGGTGTTAAGTCGATCGAGGAAGTGAAGGACAAGCTTGAGTCCATGGGCCTGAGCCTGAAGGCTTAATGCTTCGCATATTTGAGGAGAAACTAGACCATGCGTCATAACGTTAAGAAGGGCCTGAAGCTCGGCACCGATGCGAGCCACACCAAGGCCATGAAGAAGAGCCTTGCTAAGGCCCTCTTCGAGAACGACCGCATCAAGACCACCGAGACCCGCGCTAAGGCGCTGCGTTCGGTCGTCGATCCGATCATCACCTGGGCCAAGAAGGGCGACCTGCACTCTCGTCGTCTGGCTATCGCCAAGCTCGGCGATAAGCAGCTCGTTGCCGAGATCTTCGACAAGGCTGCTCAGGGCATGTGGCAGGACCGCAACGGCGGTTACACCCGCATCATGAAGCTGGGTAACCGCAAGGGCGACAACGCTCCCATCGTTATCATGGAGCTCGTCACCGAGCCTTGCACGCCTAAGGCCAAGAAGGCTGCTCCGGCCCCCAAGAAGGCCGCTGCTCCCAAGAAGGTCGAGGCTGCCGAGGAGGCTCCTGCTGAGGAGACCGCTGAGTAGACAATCCGTCTGCATAGGCTATATTCGAGGGGTACGTTCGCGTACCCCTCTTTTTTTGTCGAAATGCCATTGCCTGTTTGTTGGGAGCGTCCATGACCGCGCCGTCTGATTTCAATTCTATTCCCGAGCTCGATGCCACGCTCGTTTTCCG
>CALLRY010000363.1:0-3154 GCA_938014285.1 uncultured Collinsella sp.
GGGCAATCGCCTCGCCCTGGCCACGCTCCTCGGCACCGATGCCGCAAAACGCGCCCGAAGTATCGACCAGGCACAGAACCGGTCGACCAAACTTTTCGGCCTGACGCATAAGGCGACGCGCTTTGCGGTAGCCCTCGGGATGTGCCATGCCAAAGTTGCGGCGCATACGCTCTTTGGTCGTGGTGCCGCGCTCGATGGCGATGACCGTTACGGGACGTCCGTCTTTCCAGCCAATGCCAGCCACCACAGCGGCGTCATCGCCGAAGTAACGGTCGCCGTGCATCTCCACAAATCCGTCCAGGCCCAGCGAGATCATCTCACCCGCCGTGGCTCGATCTGCCGAGCGGGTCTGCTTGACAATCTCGAGCGCGGTTTTTGGTGCCGTCGAGCGTTTGAACAAGTGTCCTAGCTTTTTGCCGCGGCGACCCGTATGCACGATCTCATGCGGTGCCCCCAGGCCGGGCGCGTGCCCTTCGTGCAGCGCCAGCAGCTCGCCTACCGTGAGCGCAATCTCGCCGCGCGGAACAACGGCATCGCAAAAGCCGTGCTCCAGCAAAAACTCGGAGCGCTGGAATCCCTTGGGCAGGCGCTTGTGCATGTTCTGCTCGATCACGCGCGGGCCGGCAAATGCCGTCAGGGCATCGGGCTCGGCCAGGATAATGTCGCCCTCCATGGCGAAGCTCGCGGTTACGCCTCCGGTCGTGGGGTCGGTGAGCACCGTGATATACAGGCCGCCCGCCTCGCTGTGGCGCCTAACCGCCGCAGAAATCTTGGCCATCTGCATAAGCGATGTCACGCCCTCTTGCATGCGCGCACCGCCCGAAACAGTAAAGCCGACAACTGGCAATCCCAGCTCGGTCGCGTGCTCAAATGTGCGACAGATCTTCTCGCCCACCACGGAACCCATCGAGCCCATCATAAAGTTGGCGTCCATAAAGAAGAACGCGGTATCGCAACCGCAGATTTTGCCCCTGCCGCACACAACGGCGTCGCGCTCGCCCGAACGCTCGCTCACGCTCTTGAGCTTGTCGGCATAGCCGGGAAACGAGAGGAAATCCTCCGACGCCAGATTAGCATCCCATTCCTCAAACATGCCCTCGTCGACCGTCATGCGCATGCGCGCGCGACCGCTCACGCGAAAGTGTTTACCGCAACGAGGGCAGACCTCGAGGTTGTCGTGCAGGCGTGCCTCATCGATCACACGGCGGCACTCCGGGCACTTGATAAACACGTGGCGCGCGGGAAACTCGGCGCACGACTCGGTTATCGGCCCCTCAAGGACATTGACCGTCTTCGCTTTTCTATTCATCAGCATAGAGATGCCCCATCAGATCGGTGTGATACATGCCCGACAAGAACTCGTCGTTTGCCAGCACGTCGAGCTGAAGCTCGCTGTTTTCGCTCACGCCCTCAATCACGAGCTCGCCCAGGGCCGAGCGCATCTTGCGAATGGCGCCGTCACGCGTGGGCGCACACACGATGAGCTTGCCGAGCATGGAGTCGTAGTACGGCGGAACGTTCGCACCGGTAAACATGGCGGAATCCCAGCGCACGCGCGGACCACCCGGCACACGCAACGCGGTGACCGTTCCGCATGATGGCAGAAAGTCCGGCGTTTCGGCATTGATGCGGCACTCCATGGCGTGGTTGCGGACCGGCATGTCCTCCTGCTCAAAGGGCAGAGGCTGGCCGGCTGCCACACGCAGCTGCCACTTGACCAGGTCGGTATCGGTCACAAACTCCGTAACCGGATGCTCCACCTGCAGGCGCGTGTTCATTTCCATAAAGTAGAAATTGCCGTCGTCCGAATACAGGAACTCGATGGTACCGGCTCCTTCGTAGCCGACGGCACGAGCCAGATCACGCGCTGCCTTGTGCATGCGAGCACGAATGTCGTCGTGTCCGTCGAGGCACGGCGCGGGGCTCTCCTCGATCAGCTTTTGGTTGCGGCGCTGCACCGAGCACTCGCGCTCGCCGAGCGAAAACACATGGCCCTGCTTATCGGCCATAATCTGCACCTCAACATGGTGCGCCGGCGCGACGAACTTCTCCATGTAGCACTCGCCGTCGCCAAAAACGGCCTCGCCCTCGGCACGCGCCTCGATAAACGCCTTTGCCGCATCTTCCACGCGCTCGACCTTGCGAATGCCGCGGCCGCCACCGCCGGCACGCGCCTTAATAAGCACGGGGCAGCCAATGCGCTCGGCCTCGGCCGTCGCCTCCTCGGGACTTTTGAGCAGATCGCAACCCGGCACGATGGGCACGCCCGCCGCAGCAGCCGTTCGACGTGCGGCGTCCTTGTCGCCCATGCTGTCGATCACCTCGGCCGAAGGACCGACAAACGCCAGACCGTACTTGTCGCAGTCGCGCACGAAGCTCGCCTTCTCGGAAAAGAAACCGTAGCCAGGATGGATCGCCTTTGCCCCCGACTTTACGGCACAGGTGAGCACAGCATCGTCGTTGAGGTAGCTCTCGGCAAGACGCGGGCCGCCGATGCAATACGCCTCGTCGGCAAGTTGCACGTGCAACGCGTCCGCATCGGCCGTGGAATAAACGGCGACGGTCTTGATGCCCATATCGCGGCACGCGCGGATAACACGGACCGCGACTTCGCCGCGGTTGGCGATGAGCACTTTGTCGAACATGAAGCCTTCCTTAACTTTCGTGCATGAGTGCAAAAGACATATCGGCACGGCAGCAAACCTCACCGTTGACGCTCGCAATACCCGTCGCAAAGCGGAACGGCCCGCGCGCACGTGTGATGGAGCACACCAGATCCACCGTGTCGCCCGGGCGCACCGGACGCTTAAAGCGCACCTTGTCCAGACTCGTGTAGAACGGCGTCGCGCCGCGCGCCTCCTCATCGCCCATCAGCAGCACACAGCAGTTCTGGGCGAGCATCTCGCACTGAATCACGCCGGGGACGACCGGGTTTCCCGGAAAATGCCCCTGCAAAAAGTACTCGTCGCCCGTAATCGCAATCTTGCCGTGAGCCTCGTCGCCCACCAGCTCGGCCTCGTCGAGCAAAAGCATCGGCTCGCGATGCGGCAACAGCTTCTTGAGCTCTTCTTTGTTCATGGATATCACCTATCCGATCCTCATGAGGCAGCTGCCAAACTCCACGAGGTCGCCGTCGGCCACGCAGATCTCGAGC
>CALLRY010000364.1:0-7657 GCA_938014285.1 uncultured Collinsella sp.
GTCGTAGTCGAGCACGCCGTTCGCGTCGCAGCCCGCATGCTCAACGGTCACACCCCGCTCCGCTGCCAGGCGATTGAGCGGGCGTAACACCGAGTTGTGCTCGAGCACCGTCGTGACCACACGGTCGCCGGGGCGCACCACGCCACAGATGGCGGTGTTGAGCGCAGCCGTGGAGTTAGGCGTAAAGCACACATGGTCCGCTCTCGGGCAACCCAAAAGGCGCGCGAGCTTGGCACGGCAACCGTGAATCGTACGAGCCGCATCGAGAGCACCCGACGTGGCGCCGCGCCCGGCATTGCCGAGCGAGCACATCGCCTGCGTCACGGCATCGATGACCGTCTGCGGCTTATGCATGGTCGTCGCCGCGTTATCCAGATAGATCATCGCACGACCTCCCACATGTCAATCACCGTAAAGCCCTCGGTGGGAACACCAGCTGCGGCAAGCTCGGCGCGCAGCAGCTCCTCATCGGCAGGCAGCGCCGCAGCCGGCAGCGACCTCCCCGGGCACGGGAATCGTGCGCCCGGGAAGGCCGCGCTCGATGCACAGGGACTCGCAGCCCATGGCGGCCGCCGTGGTGGGAAACGTGATGACAAGCGCCGGACGCTTCTCCCTCATGGCAACTCCAACCAAATATGTTACGGGCGCACGACGCGCACGGCCTGCTCCATCTTCTCCACGATCACGTACATGTTGGTGACCTCGCCCACCGCAAGCTGGTCTTTAATGCCAAAGTGGTCCAGGCAGGTACCGCAGGTGAGAATCTCGACGCCCTGCTCGGCCAGGCCCTTCAGGTCATCGAGCACCGGAGAGCCCTCGACGGTGAGCTTGGCGCCGCCGTTGTAGAACAGCATGGTCGCGGGCAGCTCCTCCTGCTGCGTCACGGCAAAGATGAAGGCCTTCATGAGCTTGTGGCCCAGCTCGTCGTCGCCGCGGCCCATGCAGTCGGTGTAGACGGAAATGACGAGCTTGCCCTTGCCGGCGCTGGCATCACAGAAGGCAGCGCCATCCTGCTCGGGATCAGCCACGGCAACGGCGCCAGAGGTCGCCACGGTCACGTGCCACTCGGCGTCAGAAACCTTCTCGACCGAGGCCGTGCAGCCCTTCTCCTGCGCCATCTTGGAGATGTTCTTGACGGCGGTCTCGTTATCGACCGAGGTCACGACAACGCCCTCGCCATCGAGTTGCTTGAGCGCCTTAAGCGTCTTGACGACGGGCAGCGGGCAGGCATCGCCCATGGCATTAACTTCAATCTTGGTAGACATAGCTTTTCCTTTCGAAAGAACCGTTCTAGAGAACGGTAAACAGTTACATAAACGTACGGGCTAGCGGACAACGTGGACGGCAGGACCGCCTGGCACCGGCTCGCACACGCGGCCGACGACGGAGGCAACGCGCCCCTCGGCATGCAGACGGCGCGCAAGCTCATCCACATCGGCAGCAGGTGCCGCGATAAGCAGGCCGCCCGAGGTCTGCGGATCGTACAGCGCATCCAGCATGCCCGGCTCCAGGTCCTCGTCGACCGCCACGCGCGAGCCAAAGAAGTCCTGGTTGCGGTAGGCGCCAGCAGGGATAATGCCAAGGCGTGCCATGTCGAGCACCTGGTCAAAGAGCGGCACCGCCCCCGACACAAGCTCAATCTGCACGCCCGAGCCTTCGGCCATCTCGCACGCATGTCCGATCAGGCCAAAGCCCGTGATGTCGGTGCAGCCATGAAGCTCGAGGTCCTCGGCCAGACGAATCGGAGCCTCGTTGAGGGTCCGCATCGAGTCAAACATGGCTGCGGCCTCGTCCTGTTCGATGAGCTCGCCCTTAATGGCCGTAGTGATGATGCCCGAGCCGATCGCCTTGGTCAGCAGCAGAACATCGCCCACGCGTGCGCCGCTGTTGGCGAGCATACGGTCAAGCGCGACAAAGCCACTCACGGACAGGCCGTACTTGGGCTCGTCGTCGTTGATGGTGTGGCCGCCCGCGATGGCACAGCAGGCCTCGACGCACTTGTCGGCGCCACCCGCCAGAATCTGGCCTGCAACCTCAACGCCCAGGCAACTGGGTATGCAAAGCAGGTTCATGGCATGGCTCGGCCGTCCGCCCATGGCGTAGATGTCCGACAGCGAGTTTGCCGCGGCGATCTGGCCAAACAGGAACGGGTCGTCGACCATCGGTGGGAAGAAGTCGATGGACTGCACGAGGCCCAAGTTATCGCCAACGCGGAAGACACTCGCATCGTCGGAGGTATCGAACCCCACGAGCAGGTTGTCGTTATGCACATTGGGTAAGTCGCCCAGGACCTGGGCGAGGGCTCCAGGAGCCAACTTAGCGGCTCAACCGCTCGCGGCAGTCATCTGCGTGAGCTTCATGAGATCGTCAGCCATCGATTCCTCCTCTCATAGGTCAATCATTTCCTCCCAGTATACGCATGACGGCGCCGAGAGCGGGCAATTTATCGCACCGGCCCCCTACGCGAGCGCCTGGGCGCGAATGGCCGCACCGATGGCACCGGCAAAGCGGGCCTGGGGCGAGGTGGTGACCGGCGAGCCCACCAATGCGCCAAGACGCTCGACGACATAGGCGTTTTCGCACAGACCACCGGTCAGATAGTACGGGGCGCCCGCGGCTTGCGAGGCCATGGTCGCCACACGCGAGACCACGCTCTCAATCACACCACGCGCAATGTTCTCGCGCGGCTCGCCGCGGCCGATCAGACTAATGACCTCGCTCTCGGCAAACACCGTGCACATGCTGGATATCTTGGTGGGCTCGCCGGAACGCGCCAGGTCGGACATCTGCTGCTGGGTAATGCCCAGGCGGTCGGCCATGATCTCCAAAAAGCGCCCCGTACCGGCGGCGCACTTGTCGTTCATGGCGAACTTTGCCACGCGGCCGCCCTTGATCGTAATGACCTTGGTATCCTGGCCGCCCACGTCAATCACCGTGCCATGGTCGCCAAACAGACGCACGGCACCGGTACCGTGGCAGGTAATCTCGGTCACAACCTTGTGTGCATAGGGCACGGCGACACGACCATATCCGGTCGCGACCACGCGCACATCGTCGGCAGCCACGTCATAGCCAGCCGCGGCAAGCTCGCCACGCAGACGCTCGGCCGCATCGACCGACGAGAACCCGGTTGGCTGCACGCACGTCCACGCCACCAAACCCTCCCCATCGACCACAGCGGCCTTAGCCGCCGTAGACCCGATATCGATCCCGATCCCTATCATGGCTCTCTCCTAATCTAAACATCAAAGGTAGCGGCGCGTTCAGGCGCCTTAGCTCTAGGTTTCTCAGGTACCGGAGATTGCCCCGAAAGAGGAGCGCAGCGTACTTTGGGTACGCAAGCGACGGTTTGAGGGGCAAGATCCGGTGCCTGAGGAAGCTAGAGGGTTTCGATGAAGGCGGCGATGCGCGTCTCGATCTGGCCCATGTCGCCATTGCTGTAATCGGTCTCGATCTTCATATACGGAATGCCTGCGCCCTCAACAGCCTCCTGCATGCGTGCACTCTCCACGTTAAAGGTGTGACAAGCCTGCAGCACGCTCTCCACTACGCCATCGACGTGGTACTTCTCGCACATGGCCAGCGTGTTCTCCATACGACCGTCGTTGGGCGTCATGACCGAGCAGTTGATGTCCAGGTAGCGGTCGGCGATGGCGCGCAGCATGTCAGGTGCATCCGGGTCGATCATCATGGCCGCCGTGCGCTCACCCGAGCAGTCGTCCATGCACACGACCACACCGCCGTTGGACTCGATAGTACGGCCGATCTTGTTGATCACGCCGCCCACCGGGCAGCCGGTGATCAGAATGCGCTTGGCATCCGCCGCAACCGGACGCTCGCCCGCGTCATAGGCCTCGCGCAGCTTGGCAACCTTTTGCTCCAACTGCTGCGTATAGGCCTCGATATCAAAGCTGAACGTACCGGCAAACATGGTGCTCATAAGGTCGACGCCGCTCATGGCCGCCGGCTGGTTGGCCTGCAGTGCAAACATCTCAAGCTGGGCCGCACGCAAGCGGTTGCGACGACGGACGGCAGCGCGCAGGTCATCGTCGGTAATCGTGATACCGTAGAAGCCCTCGAGCTCCTCCTTGAGCAGGCGGCACTCCTCGTACCAGCCTTCACGCTCGTAGGCGCGATCGCGACCCTGCGGAAGATGCAGAATGTGCGTGCGCTTGAGCTCCCCCAGCAGCTCGTACATCTTCTTCTTGCCGTCACAGGTGGTCTCGCCGATGATCATGTCGCTAAAGTACGTAAACGGGCACTTTTGCGAGTAGGCAAAACCATAGGTCGACTTGATGAGCGGGCAGAGGTTTGACGGCAGCACCTTCTCGGCCTCGGGAATCACCTCATCGGACGTACCGCACAGAGCGACACTTGCGGCCCCCGCGGCATCGATAATCTCGAGTGGCGTATAGCTGCACAAGAAGCCGACCAGGCGATTGCCCGCCTGCTTATAATCCTTGACGCGAATAAACGCCGCCTTGCGCTGCTCGTTGAACTCCTCAAACGTGGACGGCAACGGCTGCTCAATTTTTTCCGACATACAACTCCTAAACTTTTTACCAACCAAGGAAACGGCTTTCCCAGGTGCCCGAGGTTGCCGTGAAAGAGGAGCGCCGCATACTTTGGTGGCAAGCGACGGTTTGAACGGCAAGATCGGGTACCTGGGGAAACCGCCGAGACGGATAGCCCTAAATGGTTTCCAAGAAAGCCTCAATCCTGGTTTGCAGTTGGCCTGCATCCTCGCCGGCGTAGTCGGTCGTGATGTGCATAAACGGAATGCCGGCCTCCTCGGCGGCCTTCTCCACGGCAAACGACTCCATCTCGTAGAGCGTGCAGAACTGCAGGGCCACGTCGACGATACCGTCGGCATGCAGGTCCTTGGCCATCTGGACAATGTCCTTCATACGCTGGTCGTTGGGCGTAAAGACAGCACAGTTGATCTTAAAGTAGCGCTCGGCGATGGCGTCGAGCATCTCGTCGACCGTCTCACCGGACTCGTCGACCAAGTCCTTGTAATAGCGCGTACCCGTGCAGGACTCCTCGCCCACCACGACGCCGCCGGCCTTCTCGATGAGGTTGAACAGCTTCCAGTTGGGCACGGCCATGGGCGTACCGGTGTACAGGATGCGCTTGGTCCCCTTGGGCGCCACGCCCTCGCCGGCCTCGACACGCTGCTCGCACTCATCCGCCATATCGTTAATGGCTCCGGTCAGACGCGGCGTGTCGTCCATAAAGGCGGCCTGGACGGTTAGCAGGCTGTCGAGACCGCTGATGGGCGCCGGGTCGGCAGCGCGCGTGGCGGCGAGGCGCTGCAGGGCGCGACGCTTCTCATTGACGGCGTGGATGGCGGCCTTCAGACGCTCGGGCGTAATCTTGACGCCGCACTCTTCCTCAATCTTGGCGGCGAGCTTCTTGACCTCGGCCTTCCAGGTCACGAGCGTCGACTCGTTGTGTACGTTGGGAATATCCATGACGTACATGTTCTTTTGCGTGGCAAAAAACTCGTAGGCCTTCTTCTTGCCATCGCAGGTGTTCTCGCCCACCACCAGGTCGCTCGACTCAATGTAGGGGCAGACCTCGCCCAGCTTAAAGCCGGCAAAGCTCTTGATAAGCGGACAGGTGTTGCGGGGCAGGTGCTCCTCGACCTTATCGGTTGCCCAATCGGCACCAGAGCACAGACCCACGGGGATACCGTCGCAGGCAAGTACGATCTCCTCGGGCACGTAGACGCAGAACGAACCGACGATCTTGGTGGCCTCGCCGGCCTCCTTCTTGTCGAGCATCTCCTTAATGCGGCCGCTGTGGATGTTGGTGGCGACAAAGTCCAGGTAGGACGTGGACTTGGGACGGTTGTTCTGCGTCAGGAACATGTCGCCGTACATCTGGCCCACGGCGCCCAGCAGCATGTCGTGGTCGGCAAGATTCATGCCGAGGCTCTCCCACATCGGATGGAAATCGAATTCTTCAGCCATAACGGTTCCCCTCTCGAACCAAAAACGGATAACAGCGGTATCGATGCACGACGGACGGCGATTGCCCGGCCGTGCTCAAACCCGGAATTTTGGGGAACCTGCTTTGCAGCTGATTATTTAGTTGTACGTCGTCTCTCCCGGAGCCGTGAACATACCTGCTCATATGCGGCTCCGAGCCATATATAGGGCACGCGTGGCAACGCGGCGAATGTATGTCGTCTGCGGCATGTGCGCACCCTCCTTAATCAGTTGAGGTCAACTATATCAACGGTCATCGACCATGCGAACACCGTTGACATTCGTACGACAGCATCGTGTGCCGTCGTTTAATAAATAATTATCTTGATTGATAAGAGTTTGTCATCCCTCATTCGGCGAACGGCAAGACAAAGCCGCCGAGGCTTATATCCCCGACGGCATTACCCGGCGCTATCGACAGACCAAATGAATCCTGCTCGCATCAAAATGCATGCGCAAGGTCTCCCCCGCCTGTGGCAGCCCCTCTACAGGTACGCTCACCTTGTTGACCTTCCACTGCAGACGCGTTGGCGCATCGACGCGCGGTACGTCCAGCAGCACCAGGCGCTCAAAGCGCGAATCGCTCACTCGGGCCACGTGCAAATCATAGCTGTTGCGGCCCCGCTCGGCACGGTTGTCCACATGGAAGTAACTTGCGCGAATGCCCAGGTACACCACATTATCGGGAACCTCGCGACCCACGTTAAAGGTCATGCCCCAGTCGAGGGCCTCAACTTCTTCGTCGCCAACCTTGCGCGCGCGGCTTGTATTCTTGCAGCCCGTTAGGCGCAGCGCCGCCAGCGTCTGCGGACGGCGGACCACGTCCTCGATGGAGCCGATCTCCTCAACATGCCCGTCGTGCATCACACAGATGCGCTGGCAGAGGCGGCACGCTTCATCGATGTCGTGGCTCACGTAGAGCACGGTGCGGTTGCACACATCGAACAGGTCGAGCATGTTCTGTTCGAGGGCGCTCTTAAGATAGGAATCGAGTGCGCTCATGGGCTCGTCGAACATAAAAATGCCCGGATGCGCCGCCACCATGCGGGCAAGCGCCACACGTTGTTGCTGACCGCCCGAGAGTCGCGCGGGATAGCGGTCGACAAAATCGGCCAGACCGAAAATGCCCAGATAGCGCTCGGCGAGCTTTTTGCGCGCGGCGGCGTCGCCCGCATCCTTTACACCGGCGCATACGTTATCGGCCACCGTCATGTTGGGAAACAGCTGATAGTTTTGGAACAACAGGGCGCATTTTCGCTCCTGGGACGACAGGTTGATGCCCGCCACCGAGTCAAAAAAGGTCACGCCGTTGACGACGATCTTGCCCTCGTCGGGCGTCTCCACACCGGCAATGCAGCGCAGCGTGCAGCTCTTGCCGCAACCTGAGGCACCGAGCAGCGCCACACGCTCCTCGCCGGCCTCAAGCTGTATGTCGAGCATAAACCCGGGGTAGTGCTTTTTGATATCCAGAACGAGCGACATGGCTTATCGACCTCCCTGCGGCGCCGCATCATCGCGCATGAGCTCGGCCAGCGCCTCGCGATCGATACGCAAGGCATCGCCGCCCGCCGGGTCGAGCGAATCGCCCTGTCCGGCAAGATCTTTGACCTGTTTGCGCTCCACACAGGAAAGGCCCCGCTCGCGATACTTTTGCGAATGAGCGG
>CALLRY010000365.1:0-3247 GCA_938014285.1 uncultured Collinsella sp.
CGAGGTGTGGGATGCGGTATCGACCAGGCCCTTACGGGCGCCGTAGGTCGAAATGAAGTACTCGAGCGGCAGCAGGCCCTCGCGGAAGTTCGCCTTAATGGGAAGGTCGATCGTCTCGCCGGACATGTCTGCCATCAGGCCACGCATGCCGCCGAGCTGACGCAGCTGGGTCTTAGAACCACGGGCGCCGGAGTCGGCCATCATGTAGAGCGGGTTCTCCTCGTCGAACATGTCGAGCATGAGCGCTGCAACCTTATCGGTACAAGCGGTCCACTCGTTAACGACTTCGATGTGGCGCTCCGTCTCGTTGATGAAGCCCTCCTCGAAGTACTCGTTGATCTGGTCGACGTTGGCCTGGGCGCGGTCGAGCAGCTCCTGCTTCTCGGCAGGGATAAGAGCGTCCCACACCGAGATGGTGAGGCCGGCGCGGGTAGCGTAGTGGAAGCCGGAGTACTTGATGGCGTCGAGGATCGGGCCGACCTTGGCCTCGGGGTAACGATCGCAGCAGTCCGCAACCAGCTTGGCCACATCGCCCTTGACCATCTTGTAGTTCATGAACTCGTAGTCTTCGGGCAGGCACTGGCGGTTGAAGATGATGCGGCCGATAGAGGTCTCGAAGCGCGCGGTCTTGTTGCCGGTGACGTCGTAGTCGACGAACTCGTTCTTGCCGTTCTTGACGCGGAAGATGCGGGTGCCGTCCTCGTTGATGACGTTGGCGTTCTCGGCGGACACGCGGACCTGAATCTTGGCCTGCATGTCGACCTCGGAGCGGCAGTCATAGGCGTGCAGCGCGTCGTCGAAGCTGGCGAACACGTGGTTCTCGCCGGGCAGACCGTCGCGGACCTGGGTCAGGTAGTACACACCGATGATCATGTCCTGCGAGGGGATGTTGACCGGCTTGCCGGATGCCGGCGAGCGCAGGTTGTTCGCAGAGAGCATGAGCACGCGAGCCTCGGCCTGGGCCTGGCTGGACAGCGGCACGTGGACAGACATCTGGTCGCCGTCGAAGTCGGCGTTGAAGGGCGAGCAGACCAGCGGGTGCAGGTGGATAGCCTTGCCCTCGACCAGCACCGGCTCAAAGGCCTGGATGGACAGACGGTGCAGGGTCGGTGCACGGTTGAGCAGCACGACGCGACCGTCGATGACCTCTTCGAGGATGTCCCACACAAAGGTGGCACCGCGGTCGATAGCGCGCTTGGCGCCCTTGATGTTCTCGACCTTGCCAAGCTCGACCAGGCGCTTCATGACGAAGGGCTTGAAGAGCTCCAGCGCCATGGTCTTGGGCAGACCGCACTGGTGCAGCAGCAGCTTGGGGTCGGTAACGATTACCGAACGGCCGGAGTAGTCGACACGCTTGCCCAGCAGGTTCTGACGGAAACGACCCTGCTTGCCCTTGAGGGCCTCGGCGAGCGACTTGAGCGGGCGACCGCCACGGCCAGAGACCGGGCGACCACGACGGCCGTTGTCGAACAGGGCGTCCACGGACTCCTGGAGCATGCGCTTCTCGTTGTTCACGATGATCGCAGGGGCGTCCAGGTCGAGCAGGCGCTTGAGTCGGTTGTTACGGTTGATCACGCGACGGTACAGGTCGTTTAGGTCGGACGCGGCGAAGCGGCCGCCGTCGAGCTGGACCATCGGGCGCAGATCGGGCGGAATGACCGGGATGACGTCCAGAATCATGTTCGCGGGGCTGTTGCCGCCCTTCAGGAAGGCGTCAACGACCTCGAGGCGCTTGACGGCCTTCTCGCGCTTCTGCTTCTGGGAGTCCTCGTCGGCGATGATGGCCTTGAGCTTCTCGGCCTCGGAGGGGAGGTCGATGGCAGCGAGCAGGTCGCGGACGGCCTCGGCACCCATGCCACCCTTGAAGTACATGGAGTAGTAGCGGGTCATCTCGCGGAACAGCGGCTCATCGGAGATAAGGTCGCGCTCGGTGAGCTTCATAAAGGCGTTGAAGGCGTCCGTGCGGAGCTGCTTCTCGTCCTTGCACTCTTCCTCGATGTCGACGATGCCGGAGGCGATCTCCTCGGGGGTCAGCGGCTCCTCGTCGGAGAACTCGTCAAAGTTCTCGGGGTTGCCCTGCTCCTTGAGGGACTCGATCTGGCGGGCGCACTCGGCATCGATCTCTTCCAGATCGGCGGCGAGCTCCTCGCGCAGGTCGTCGGCGTCGGCCTCGCGAGCCTCGTAGTCGACCTCGGTGATGATGTAGCTGGCAAAGTACAGAACCTTCTCGAGGTCCTTGGACTTGATGTCGAGCATACGGCTCATCGGGAAGCTCGTGGGGCTCTTGAAGTACCAGATGTGGGACACGGGAGCGGCGAGCTCGATGTGGCCCATGCGGTCGCGACGCACCTTGGCCGAGGTAACCTCGACGCCGCAGCGCTCGCAGACGATGCCCTTAAAGCGAATGCCCTTGTACTTGCCGCAGGAGCACTCCCAGTCCTTGGCGGGACCGAAGATCTTCTCGCAGAACAGGCCGTCCTTCTCGGGCTTGAGGGTACGGTAATTGATGGTCTCCGGCTTCTTGACCTCACCGTGCGACCAGGAACGGATCTGGTCGGCGGAGGCAAGGGAGATCTTTACCGAGTCAAAATCAGTAGCTTCGAAATCTGCCACAGTCAACTACTCCTTATCAGTGGTCGTGGCGGCGACAGCCTCGGGTGCCTCGGCGGTCTCGGCATCCTGGGCCTCGACGTCGGCGTCAACGCCGGCGAGCGCAGCCAGGTCGTCGAGAGCAGAGGTCTCCTCGGCGGTCACAGGGGCGGAGGCGTCCTCGTCGGCATCATGCATGGGCTCGATGTCCAGCGCGAGGGAACGGATCTCCTTGACGAGAACCTTGAAGGACTCGGGGATACCCGGGACAGGAACGTTCTCGCCCTTGACGATGGACTCGTAGGTCTTGACGCGGCCCACGGTATCGTCGGACTTGACGGTCAGGATCTCCTGCAGGACGTTGGAAGCACCGTATGCGTACAGTGCCCAAACTTCCATCTCGCCAAAGCGCTGGCCGCCGAACTGAGCCTTGCCGGGTAACCAGGCTGTAAGGGCCGGTCGAACGGGCGTGGATCTTGTCGTCGACCATGTGGCCGAGCTTGAGGATGTAGGACGTACCCACGGTAATGGGCTCGCGGAACTCCTCGCCGGTGCGGCCGTCGAACAGGCGGGTCTTGCCGCGCTCGTCAAGCTGGGTGACAAACTCGGGGCGCATGTGATCGCCAAAGGCAGCGGTGGCCTTGTTGAGCATGTTCTT
>CALLRY010000366.1:0-5803 GCA_938014285.1 uncultured Collinsella sp.
AGAGGGAAATATATCATGTTGGATATCAAGATCACTCGTACCACTTCTCCCAAGGAGAAGCCTCAGGACGAGACCAAGCTGGGCTTCGGCAAGAAATTTACCGACCACATGTTTGTGATGGATTATACCGAGGGCGAGGGCTTTGGCCCGTGGGACGACGGGCGCTACACCACGCGCGAGCTGTGGGAGGAGCACGACTACGACTTCTGTGCCGGCACCATGCGCTCGACCGCTAACGATGAGGCCCTTGGCGGTTCGCATGCCAACGAGTGGGCGATGGATTACAGGCTGAATATCCCCGTGCATGGCCAGAGCGTTAAGGCGACGATTGATTTTCCCGGCGCGGGTACCGCGACAATCGAGAAGACCAAACTTGGCAAAGACCAGGCGACCACGGATCCGTACGCCTTTGCCGTGAGTGCCGTGCTGGCGGGAACTGCCCAGGGCTTGGCCCAGGGCGATACATCGGTGACGTTCAAGCAGGAGACCTCCGCAAAGCCTGAGGGGCTGAGCGAGGCGAACGGCGGCTACCGCTTTATGGGCTGGTTCCGCGAGCCCGATGTGCGTGTGAACCGAATCGGACAAGACAACAGCTGGTTTGATGGCAAGACCGATGATGCTGCTGTGAGGGATGGCAAGCGCGTTCAGGACAACACGAAGCACGAGGCGACCTCTATCTACACTGCCGACAACGGCAAGGATCATGCCGAGAGTGAGGGCTTCAAGGGTAATGATCTCTTTATCGCTTCATACGAGGCGCAGGTGCTGTTCTATAACGTTAAGGGCGAGACGCTTGATTGGAAAGACGGCAAGGCACACGATCCGTCCACGGACTGGTACCGCTATGGCGTCGGTTTGACGCCGGCTGCCCCTGCGGATCGCGGCGGCTTGCCGCCTACCGCGACGTTTATTGGATGGACCACGCAGCCGAACGCCGATAAGAGCATGAATGGCGCCTATGCTGCCATTACCTCAGATCAGCTGGCTGATCTGAAAAACAAGGGAGTATTCTATCCCGCGGGCAGCGAGATTGCCGTGGTCGGCCCCACCGATTTCTATCCCGTGTACAGCGACTACGTGTCGAACATCATGACGGTGTTCGAGGGCAATGAGCAGGACAAAATCGACAATGAGACCCTACGTGACGGCGTTGGCAAAACCAAAGTCGACGTCCAGACTGCCGGGGACGGCACCAGCGTCTACACGGTACAGGTGCGCGACACGGACGGTACGCCCCTGTCCGAGGGCGGCAAGCTGCCCGATGGGTATCGCTTCCTGGGCTGGTACGAAAACAAGCAGGCCGCCGATGGGTCCACGGTTGAGGTCCGCGTAAGCCGTGACCCAAGCTATACACTCCCTGCCGATGTCGATCTAACCGTGCCGCACACCTATACGGCGCGCTTTGAGTACCGCGTGGATTATTACGTCTGCGCGTACGCGAACGATGAATACACGAATTCGGAACTCCTTTGCTCTGTATGGAACGAGTACAAAACACCGTTTAACGAGCAGGTCGGCACAAGCTATGTTCGAGAGAACGTGGTTCACTGGGGTTCCGAGCACGTTAATCATGGCGACAAGGATGCCTATAAGGGCGAATGCGCAGAGGGATACTACGACAGCAATACGCTAATCGTGGCCCCCATGAGCGCATATTCGCATAACGTGAGAAACGATACGGGGGCGGATACCCTAAAGAATGTCCTTGTGGATACAGATTTCCCGGGTTCTGGAACGTTTGACGAGGAAAAGGTTATTAATGCGTTGCAGTACACGTTTAAGCCATCTAGCGATCGTTATAGCTTGAAGTTTTGGACGCTTGAGAGAATCGGCGGTCGATGGACATATCTCAATACTCCTGAAAAGAAGAATACCGTAAAGGCTTCAATCAATTACACTTCGAAATATCGCATGCGTGCGATGGTGACGACGCGCGTCGATTTTTATAAGAAAGATGGCACGGTCTGCAAGGAAACGACACGTCGCTACGAGAGTAATTTGCTCCAAAAGAAGAGTGGCGAAGAGGATCCTCATTACACGTACAAGTATCCATTCATCTATACGAATGATACGGTTGATAAGAATTCCGGCGGGGACAGCGACACAATTGAAAATCCAGATCTGACCCTCGAGTCCTCTCCGACTGATGCTGACATGGCCGTGCTGGGCTATAAGTTCCTGGGCTGGATTTCGACCGCCGAGGTCAAGAAGGATTCTGCCGTCTGGAAATATATCTATGATGTCGCCAACGACCCCTATGTGACGAGCAATCCGGAGAAGGCGGCGCCATACTTGGCGACGGATGACTCCAAGGTCACCCAGTGCCAGGATGCCTATCCCGTCTACGCAAAGTACGACGTCAACTACACCACCAACCTGCACCGCGCAGGTTTTGATGGCACGGACAAGGTTAATGTGCCTAGGTACGACATCGCTCCCGTTGTCAACGCGGGCACCGACCCTGCTACGGCAACGGTGACCCCTGACGTTGCGACGCCGGTTTATAAAGCGGGCGGTAAGCTGTATGAGTTGCAGAAGGTTGAGATCGAGCTTCCGAATGGCGAAGTTAAAAAGCTCGAACCTAACGGCGATAACTCGTATTCCTATCAGGTGGAACCCGGCGGGGCCTATACATTTGTGGCGTACTATTCGCCGTTGGCGGTCGTGTACCATCTCAATGCCAAAGATGTGGATGGCAAAGTTGCTCAGAAAGGCGATATGCTCGGCAACCTTGATGGCGGCATCCCGAAGCCCACTTATGACGTCAGCACTATCGATGCGGATACAGGAGGTGCGTTCAACGTCTTCGTGGGCTGGACGGAAGCCCAGCCGGCACCTGGCAAGGGCTATGTCGCTTGGTCTGAGGGTATCCGTATGGTGAGTGCTTCTACCGTGGTCAAGGCCCCCATGGAGCTGTACCCGGTCTACCGTCCCAGCCTGGTTACCGTTCAATCGAACATCGACTCAAATCTCGCGAATCCTGCTCTTGTCCGCGGTCTCGGCCGTACTGATTCCGGCGACCAGATTTCTCTTGAGGTCAAGGCTGTCAAGGAGGTTGTGGGCATTGACGGCACCAAGTACGACTTTGTCGGCTGGTCGCGCGACTATGAATCCGATGGCAAATACACCCTGATGACCGATGACGAGAAGTATCCCCTCGAGGGCAGTGAGCCCTTTGAGAGCGTGACCTACACCGCGGTGTACAAGATCGCGCCGCATAAGGTGCGCTATCACGGTGTCGACGGGTCGGTCGTCTTTACGGCGACGGTCGACTCGGACGACGAGCGAGCGACGGGCGCGGGTTTCGTTCATGACGTCGATGTTCCCAAGATGGATGAGGGTGGCAACCCGGTCTTTGATGACAAGGGCGATCCCGTGATGGAACAAAAGTCCGTCGCGTATGACCCGGACGCTTATTCCAAGATCGTTGCGCAGCTCGATGAGCGGGCGGCGACCAGCGGTGACGTGCGCGAACTCTTCCTGGAGTGGCGATATGTGGGTGCCGATGGCACTGCGAAGTCTTGGAATGGGTTTAAGGGCGAGCCGATCACGGGAGACATGGATCTGTATCCCGTGACGTATCGCGTGACCGCCAACGACACGTCCGATGCTGCGAACCCCGTAGCCATGACCGCGAAGCTCAAGTGGCTGCTCGATCCCACTGCTGCCAATACGGTCGATGACAATGCCGATAAGGCGCCGTTTAAGGTTTGCTTTGCCGAGCCGTTTATGGGAACGCAGTTGACTGTCACGGTTAAGCAGGCGAGCTATGGCCCCAATGCATCCGTGACGGAGGAGCCCGTAAACGGCAAGCTTGTCTCGCTCTACAGCCTGGGCTCGGGTAATGGTTCGTTCGACTTGGCCAACCGCCTGGATTCCAAGACGACGGGCGAAGGGGAGCAAGACGACGGCAATGCTGTGTTCAACTTTGACCAGACTCATGCGCTGACGGTCGTTAAAAAGACTACCGATGCCAGCGCCATGGGACAAACGTTCCGCTTTAAGGTGACACGCAAGGCGTCGGAGGATTCTCCTGCCGAGACGCGCATGGTCGAGGTAAAGGTCAATGGGACGCAGCAAGAAAACGGCAAGACCTGGTATGTTGGCAGCGTGCAATTTGCCGCGTCGACGGGCATCTATACCGTCGAGGAAGATACGGCTTGGGCATGGCGCTACGAGGGTGAACTGAGCACGCCGGGCAAGGCGCCCGGTAAATCTGCCGAGCTGACCATCTCGTCCGCCTCGAGCGCGGGCGACACCGTGGTGACGTGCGTCAACACGCGCGCGAAGGACAAATGGGTCGATGGTGGCTCGCGTGCCAAGAATGTTTGGGAAAACGGCACGCTGAGGAGGGAGGACTAGGATGACTAAGCGCAAGCGGATCGTCGCCCTCCTTGTCGGCGTTCTCCTTTTGGCCGGCGCTGCCGGCACCTTTGCGTGGCTTTCGGTTACGGGCGTGCTGGTCAACGAGTTTGGCTTTGGCTCGGTGGCGCCTTCGGTGGACGAGACGCTCAAGGACAACGTGAAAAGGGATGTCTCGGTTAAAAACACGGGATCGGCTCCGGCATACCTGCGTGTTGCGGTGGATATCTACTGGCAGGATCAGGATGGCGCGCGCCTGTGGGATGAGCCGGTTGCCGACGCCGACTACACCATTGAGTGGGGCGATAAAGGCGATGCCGCTGCCGCTAACAGCCCTTCATCTTGGGTTCTTGCTAGCGACGGGTTCTACTACTGGACGTCTCCTGTTGCGCCGCTCGGCAAGACGGACGTGCTCATCAAGAGCGTGACCGAGCGGAAGGCAGCTGGTAAGAACCTGGTCGTCGACATTTCGACCCAGGCAATTCAATCCACGCCCGACGATGCGGTTACAGAGGCATGGGGTTGCACGGTCAAGGATGGCGTGCTGGTGCCGCCGCATGGAGGTGCGTAAGTATGGCGTTCCCGATTCGCAAAGGCGTTGCGCGCTCCTTGCGTTGCGTGGTCGCGGCCATTCTCTGCGTGGTCGCGCTCGCTGTTCCCGCCCGTGCGTTCGCCGATACTCCCGCGATTGCGTATGACGGAAATACGCGCCAGCTGACGGTCTCGGGGGCGACGATGTCCTCGGGGGAGCCCGACCTGTTTCCAGCTTTTAAAGATCTAATGCCGGGCGATGAGCGCGAGCAGCAGATCGAGATTCGCGCCACAGGCGTAAAGTCCCAGGTGCGCGTATTTGTGCGCGCCGTTGTCGATCACGAGACGGCACACCTGCTGTCGCCCATTACCTTAACGGCGTCGGCGAGCGATGCATCCGCAGGCTGGCTCCAGACGGGAACGCCTGGCAGCGTGTTTGCATATCCCACGCAGGTCGCAACGTTTACGAGCGATGGCAGCGCGGTGCTCAATCTGCAGCTGAGTGTCCCGACGTCGGTGAGCAACGAGCTTGCCGACGCGAGCAAGACCATTCGCTGGGAAATCACTGCCGAGGACGATGGCGAAACAATTCCTGCGCAGCCCGCTGGCCCCAAAAAGCCCGGCCTGTTTGACCTGGCTGCGACGGGCGACAACTCGCTCGCTCTGCTTTTGACGCTGCTAACGCTAGCGATTATCGCTTTTATGGTCGCGCTGTTCTTGTCTCAAAGGAATAAGCGCTAGGTCCATCTTCAAAATGTTTCGCCCGCCCGGCGGCGGAATATTAGGTTTCCTGCTCTACAGTCCTGCTCGCACGGAGAGCACATTGGATCCATCTTCTAAACGCAACGCCCCCCCCGGACGGCGGGGCACGAAGTTCCCTGCTCTACAGTCCTGCGCAAGACGAAGGCCA
>CALLRY010000367.1:0-1218 GCA_938014285.1 uncultured Collinsella sp.
GCGAGTAAGATCGATCCGACCAAGCCGCTCGGCATCGATACCGTCATGCGCTCCGGCTTTTTGATGCCGCTCATGGAGCGCCACGCCGCGAGCGAGTTTTTCCTGGGCGACTTTGCCGTCACCGCCGCACGCATCCACAAGGACGAAGCCGAGCAGGAGCTGATGCGCGCGTCCTCGGCCGCTAACGACGACGTGATGGCCGACGCCATCAAGCTCGTCCACGAGGGCGTAACGGAGCGCGAAATTGTCGACCAGATGCTCGGCCTGTACCGCAAGCACGACTGCGAGGGCTTTAGCTTTCCGCCCATCGTGAGCTTTGGCGCCAACGCCGGCGACCCGCACCACGAGCCTGACGACACCGTACTCAAGCGCGGCGACGTGGTGCTGTTCGACATTGGCGGGCGCCGCCGCAACTACTGCTCGGACATGACACGCACGTTCTTTTGGGGCGAGCCGGACGAAGAGACGGCACGCATCTACGACATCGTGCGGCGCGCCAACGAGGCCGCCGAGGCGCTTATCGCACCGGGTGTGCGCATGTGCGAACTGGACCGCGCCGCGCGCGACGTGATTGAGAATGCGGGCTATGAGCAGTACTTTACACACCGCTTGGGACACTCGATCGGTCTGCAGGACCACGAGCCGGGCGACGTCTCGCTCGTCAACGAACAGGTCATAGAGCCAGGCATGACGTTCTCCATCGAGCCGGGTATCTACCTCCCCGTCCGCACCGGCGTCCGCATCGAGGACCTTGCCCTGGTGACCGAGTCCGGCGTCGAGATCATCAACGCCTACCCCCACGACCCAGTCCGCCTAGACTAGCCTGGTCCCCAAGCCCTCAAACTAAGTTGCGGTGGAATAGTTCCTGGATGGGCTGCTAGAGCCCAAAAACAGGAACTATTTCACCGCAACTGATGAGGGGGTATGGGTTAACGGAGCAAGCCGGCCACTTCGCCGGCTAGGGTGATGGTGCCGGCTGCTACGAAGGGCTCGCCGGCGGCATCGAGGGCCGCGAGGGCCTCGGACACTCTGGGGTACACGCCAGCGAGCTTATCGGCCTCCACCAGGGCAGCGAGCTCCTCTGCCGGCAGGGCGCGATCGGAATCGGTCTGGGTCACGACTACGCGCGGGAACGCCGGAACAAGCACGTCGACGATGCCCGCCACGTCCTTGTCAGCCAGCGCGGCACACAGCAGCGTGGGGCGATTCTCCACGCAC
>CALLRY010000368.1:0-1166 GCA_938014285.1 uncultured Collinsella sp.
CGCACCAGTCAGGCCGGAAAGGAATGCCGAGGTAGACTGCTCCGCCTGAGCCTGAGAAGCAGAAGTCGCAGCGTAAGGAGTCGCATCCTGCTGCTGAGCTGGAATCGAGGCGGTCTTGAACTCGCTTTGATGCTGATTGAGATTGGCGGCACCGCCCATGGCATCGGGCTGGAACAGACGCTCTTCACGCTGCGCACGGTACTCGGAGATACCCAGCGAGGCGGCATAGATACCCACGCCCGCCACCGCGCCCACGGCGAAGGGAACCGCACCCGCCACGACCGTCTCGTTCACCGACGAAAACGGCAGCGTCGCGGCATACATAACCACGGGAGCGGCAAGGCCGATCCCGCACGAAAGTCCGGCAAGGACTGCTCGTTGTGTTGCATCAGAAGAAGCCATGAGCTCTCCCCATCTTCCAGCACCCAAATCGCATCATTCAGTTGGCTGCGCGAGAGAAGATGAAGCGGGGCTATGCCCCAAAGCAACGGTATATGGTTCGTTTCATCTGCGTTTTCCGTCGCGAAGCTTAAAAGCTATTATGCGAAACCGCCCTGTCGATTGCAAGCGACGATGTCGGATTGAAACGGGAAACCTGCTGCTTGCCAGTCTTATGGTCAAAAAAGCGCGGAGCGGCGATATAGAAAAGGGCCGAGGCTCAAAGCCCCGACCCTTTATTGCATTGATGACTATCGCTGCGTGTGGATGACAACCTAGAACGTCTGCTCGTAGTCGCTGTGCTTTTTGGCCGAACGCACCAGGAACTCCTGGTTGGTGTTGGTGCCCTTAAGACCCTTGATAAACGATGCGGCCGCGCGCTCGGTGTTGTTCATGCCGGCAAGAATGCGACGCAGGCCAAAGACAAACGGGCGCATCTGCTCGTCGACCAGCAGATCCTCGTTGCGCGTACCGGAGGCAACGGGGTCGATGGCCGGGAAAATGCGGCGGTCGGCAAGATCGCGGTCGAGCTTGAGTTCCATGTTGCCGGTGCCCTTGAACTCCTCAAAGATGACCTCGTCCATCTTGGAACCGGTGTCGATGAGGGCAGAGGCCAGGATGGTGAGCGAGCCACCGTTCTCGATGTTGCGGGCTGCGCCCAGGAAGCGCTTGGGCGGATACAGTGCCGCCGAATCGACGCCGCCCGAAAGGATGCGGCCTGAGGCGGG
>CALLRY010000369.1:0-2556 GCA_938014285.1 uncultured Collinsella sp.
TTCGGCAAGCATGCTGTCGACAGCCTCGGCCCCGTAGAGCTCGTTGAGCTTTGTCGTGCCACGAACGCGCACCGCTATAAGCCCTGTCTCGCAACGATCGCGGCGGCAGGCGTCGATGGCGTTGGCCAGCATGCGCTGCGTTCCGAGACCTGTGGCGGCATCGACGGTTTCGGCAAGTGAGTGGTTGACGAGCTCGCCGACATAGAGCGAGGGGACATTTCCGTCGCCGTCGATACGAAACCCGCGAGCACGGCAAAGGACGTAGTCGCCGACGGCGTTGCGCACACGATACTGCATGACGCGACGGTGCTTGGTGCCGTTGTAGACTTGGTCGATGTCGTTGATGCAGGCCTCAAGGTCGTCGGGATGGACGCGCGTTTTCCAGTAATCGCGACAGTTGTCTATGTGCTCCGAGGGAAGGCCAAGATCGCGCAAGGCACCTTGTGACCAAAGGGTGCGATGTTTGTCCAAGTTCTCGATAAAGAAATAACGGCCCTCGTTGAGCATCGAAAAGGCGTCAAAAATACGATCGCTTATTTCGAAGTCGTCGGCGTGAACTTGCGTGATATTGCGTCGATCGAGGTGCATGGCATGACGTAGCTTGTAGTCGTACATGCGATGGTCGGCATCGAGCGTCATGCGATTGGAAGCTTCGCCCAGGGCAGGGTCGGCATGTGACACTCCGTAGCTAAACGAGCGGGGCATCTCGGAATCGTTGTTTTTGAGCAGAACCGTTCGGCAGTGTTTCAGACGTTCGGCGAGGTCGTCCTCGGTTGCAATCGTAGATAGGATGGCAAACTCGTCGCCGCCTATGCGAAACGCCGCTTCGCCCACCTTCATATACAGCTTAAGATAGAGACTTACCTGCAAGATATAGCGGTTGCCCTCGTCATGCCCAAAGACGTCGTTGCAGTGCTTGAGATTGTCGATATCGATGAACGCCATGGTAACGGGGGCGTCCTGCTCCCAGAGCTCCTCGAGGGAACGGGCAAAGCCGCCACGGTTGCCAAGCCCAGTAAGCTGGTCGGTAAAGGCAGTCCTGATCAGATCCTCCTGCCGCTCGAGAAGGTCACGGACGGTCTTTTCGAGCGTTTCGGTGTAATTGCTGACAGTATCCATGTTCTAAGCGGCTTTCTGAGGTCGGGGCGGATTGCGTCGGGCGAGTTTGTTGTGTACACGCGTCGTTGCTCGGCGTTTTGCGTGTATCCAGGCCCCCGCCTTGCTGCGTTGTTGAGTTAATTTGTCGGCTAATGTTCGCTGTTGATAACAGCTGAGTAGTGTAAACAACAGCACACAATTATATATGGGTGCACATGCTGTGGGCGGCTATTGTTCGACAGGCGGTGGCGCGACGATGCGATGTTCGATGAAAATGCGACTGAGACGATATATGTTGACGGGTATACTTGTTCCGTTTGAATTTGCGGGGACGGAGATGGTCGCATGGCACAGTCAAATACGACGCGCACGGTGGGGCTGGCACTCGAGGGAGGCGGCTACCGCGGCATGTATACGGCGGGCGTGCTCGACGTATGGATGGAGCATGGCTTAACTTGCGACCATATGGTGGGTGTCTCGGCGGGCGCGGCGTTTGGCTACAACTTTAAATCGCGCCAGGTCGGCCGCGCCATTCGCTACAACAAAGCCTATTGTGCCGATAAGCGCTATGCGAGCGTGACGAGCTGGTTGCGAACCGGCGACATGTTCAATGCCGATTTTGCCTATCACGAGGTGCCCATCGAGCGCGATCCCATCGATTTGGAGACATATCGCGCCTGCCCCATGCGGTTTACGTGCGTGTGTACCGATATCGAGACGGGCAAGGCCGTCTATCACGATCTGCCGTATGGCGACGAGCGCGATATCGAGTGGATCCGGGCGTCGTCGGCAATTCCCGTGGCGACGCGTCCCGTTGCTATTGACGGGCATAAGTATCTGGATGGTGGCGTGGCTGATTCTATTCCCAGCGCATGGCTGTTTGCGCAGGGGTATGACCGCAATATCGTGGTACTCACGCAGCCAGCGGGCTTTGTGAAGCAGCCCAACAGCGTGATGCCCATGCTGCGACGCGTGTTCCGTCACTATCCGGAGTTTGTCGCAGCGCTTGAGCATCGGCATGAGGTCTACAATACCACGCTCGATGACCTGGCACGTCGCGAGGCTGCCGGCGAGATCTTTGTGGTGCGGCCGAGCGAATCGGTGAAGGTGCCGTCGCTGTGTCGCGAGCCCGATGAACTTGAACGCATCTACCAGATTGGTCGCCGCGATGCGGAGGCGACCTTGCCGGCACTGGAGGCATATCTGGCAGAGTAGGGCAAACTGCCGCGTGCTCAGCGGAAAGCGCATCCCAGAATGGACGTCCAAACTGGGATGCGTTTTCCATTGCTGAAGTTATGGGGCCGCGGAGCAACTGCTCGGCTTATGCCTATGCCTGCTGCCAGGTGTCTACGAGCTCCTTGGCCGCGGCGTAGGGGTCATCGGCGCTGCAGACGGCACTCACCACAAAGAAGCCGTCGACGCCGGTAGCCTTGAGCTGCGGAAGGTCGGCCGTCTTGA
>CALLRY010000370.1:0-12244 GCA_938014285.1 uncultured Collinsella sp.
GTTCTTATCTTTGGAGCGGCAGTCGATGAACTTCTGCACGCGGTTGGCCATGTCGGTCTTCTGCTGCAGGTTGGTCTTGATGCTCTGGCGCGTCTTTTCGGCGTTCTCGCGCGAGCGCTTGTTGATGAGCACCTGCTCCATGATCTTGTTGGCAGCGTCTTTGTTCTCGATCAAGTAGGTCGAGAGGCGCTCCTTAAAGAAGGCCGTCATAGCCTGCTGGATAAAGCGGTTGTTGATGGCCTTCTTAGTCTGGTTTTCATAGGACGTCTGGGTGGAGAAGCAGTTGGTCACCAGCACCAGGCAGTCCTGGACGTCTTGCCACTTAATGCCGCTCTCGTTTTTGTTGTACTTGCCCTGTTGCTTGATGTAGGCATCGATGGCGCTGGTCAGAGCGCTGCGGGCGGCCTTCTCGGGCGAACCGCCGTTCTCGAGCCACGATGAGTTGTGGTAGTACTCCTGCATCATGAAGGTGCGCGAGAAGCACATGCACGCGGTAATCTTCACGTTGTAGTCGGGCAGGTCCTCGCGGTCGCGACCGCGACGGTCGGCCTCGATAAAGAAGGGCTCGGTAAGGTAGTCGGTACCGACCTTCTCGAGCACATAGTCCTCGATGCCCTTGGGATAGCAAAAATCCTCTTCGGAAAACTCACCATCGTCGCCCTCGATGCGCAGGCGGAAGGTCACGTTGGCGTTGACCACGGCCTGGCGGCGCATGGTCTCGCGATACCAGTCGTGGGGAATGCTGATCGAGGTAAAGACCTCAAGATCGGGGCGCCACTTGATGGTGGTGCCGGTGCGGTTCTCGTCGCTGGGCTCAATCTCGAGTGCCTTCTTCTTGGCGCCGACAACCTTGCCCTTCTTAAAGTGCAGGGAGTACTTGTTGCCATCGCGCCAAACCGTGACGTCCATGTACTCGGAGGCGTACTGGGTCGCGCACGAGCCCAGGCCGTTGGTACCGAGCGAGAAGTCGTAGTCGCCGCCCTGGTTGTTATTGTATTTGCCGCCGGCGTAGAGCTCGCAAAAGACGAGTTCCCAGTTAAAGCGCTTCTCGGAGGGGTTCCAGTCGAGCGGGCAGCCACGGCCGTTGTCCTCTACCTGAATGGAGCCATCGCGAAAGGCGGTAAGGGTGATGAGCTTGCCGTAGCCCTGGCGCGCCTCGTCAACGGCGTTGGACAGAATCTCGAAGGCGGCATGCGCGCAGCCATCGAGTCCGTCCGAGCCGAAGATGACGGCAGGGCGCAGGCGTACGCGCTCCTCGTCCTTGAGCTGGCGGATACTGTCGTTACCATAGTTTGCGGTGTTTTTTGCCATACTCGCTCTCTCGGTGCTCCTTTGCTGCGTTTTAGTCATATAGATAGTCAAGGTAGCATAGCCCAGCCCACAGACGATTCCAACCAACACGAAATCCATCGAACAATCGTTCGATTAGATAATGAATGCTTGGAATGCGGGAGGGACCTGTCCTGTCCTATCCAAACATCTGCGGCAGGTCGATGAAGACGGTTCGATCGCTTTCGCCAGCTTCGAAGCCCGAACGGGAGAAGAATCCATAGCGATGGCACTTGAGTCCCGTTGCCTCGACTTGGGCGATTTCCTCGTCGACCATTTTTTGCGTGATGGGGGATTTGCGGAACTTTGCTTCGTAGAATGCGTAGCCCTCGGGGTCTTGCGTTACCACATCGAATTCGCCGCTCGTTTTGTTTGCGGGGTCGTCGTACCAGTACTTGCCTATGGCGTCGAAAGCCGGTTCGATCTTGCCGGTCCTGTTCTGCCGCACGAGGTATTGACGGCAGATCTCCTCGAACATATGAGGAACGTAGTTTTCCTCGAAGTCTTGGAAGACGTGACGATCATAGAAGACTTCCGAGTCGAGCAGCTGACGCGCTGAGGCATTGCGGAAAACATAGCGATAGTAAAAGAGCGAAAGCGGATCCACTACAAAGTAGCCAGACTTGCGCTTGTTCGTAGGGTCGTTGATGGGTGCACGCTTTTGGACGATTTCGAGTGACATGAGCTTGTCGAGCACGTCTGCCATGGCCGGACCGCTCGAGACGTGCGACTGTGCCAGCACGTCCCCCCAACGGGAGTAGCCTTGTGCGAGAGCCCCGAAAACTTCGTTGGCGTTGGTCATCTTCGAGATCTCGGCGTTGAGATAGGACGGCACCTCGCTTTCTAAGCGGGCGCCAGGTTCCGTGACGAGCTCGATGATGTTGTCGCGTACGCTTTGGGATTGATCGATGAGGCGATTGTAAAAGGGGATACCGCCAAAAACGCTATAGAGCCGCACCTTGTCCTCGGGCGAGAACGCGGGATAGAACTTCGCGGCGTCAAAGTAATCCATGGGCTTAAGCTCAAGCGCGAGATCAATTCGCCCGTAGAGGGGGCTTTCATGCTCGATGAGGGATTTCATAATCTCAACGTAGGAGCCGCACAGGACAATGTTTAAACGTGAGTCTTCCCTGTGGGCGTCGATTGAGGTCTGAAGAATGCTGTCTAGGCCTTTAACCGCATCTCTCAAGTAGGGGTATTCGTCGAGAACGAGGGTAATGTTCTTGTCTTTAGCTTGGGCAAACAGAAATTCGATGAGCTCGCGGATGCCTGTGAAGGCGAGCGGAGGAAAGCTCAGCGCTTCAGCAACAAGGACGGACAGACTCTCGAGGTTGTCTGCCTCGGAGGTTTGGCGGCACTCGTAATAGACCGTTGCGACGTCCGACAAATCGGTTAGCGCCTGCTTGATGAGCTCACTTTTTCCGACGCGACGCCTGCCGTAAATGAGAACATTGCGCTGCTCGGGTGCTTTGAGCGTTTTCTTAATACGGGCGAGCTCACGCTCCCTGCCAATAAATTCCACTTACTCGGTTCCTTCCGACTCGGTTTTGTCCGAGTTAATTGTATCGCATGGATCAGTTTATGCTCGAGTTTACTCGGACAAAACCGAGTCGGTTCTGCCCGAGTAAATTTGAAGGCGGCCGAATGCGTCTTGCTGCGTTTGCGGTTGGATACGTTGTCGAAAACGTGTCGTGCGGATTGTTGGATCGAATCGAACATTGGGACAGACGTCTCGTTTTATGGGCCGGGGGCGTGCATGTGCGAGTTCTTTTGGCCCATAAGGAACGCTGGTGGGTCGTTATTTGGGCCACGGGTCACTTCGCCGGCGCCGTGTTTCGTCATACGCTCATAGTGGAAGCCGATGCCACGGGACGACGAAGGCCTTGGGCAACGGATGAGGTGCAAGCGAAAGGAGCGGTGAGGATGATGAAGCCCATGACGAAGAAGCTGCTGTTAGGAATTCCCACCGTGACGCTTTCGGCCGTGCTGGCGTGTACGGTGGCCGGCTGTGGCGGTAGTGCTCCGAGCGGCTCGGCTGGCAGTTCGGGCGGCAGCGCGCCTGTGCAGGAAAAGCCCAAGGCCTATGATTCGCAGACGGTCGAGGTAGCAGGCATTACCTATGAGTCGGTGGCTCACGGTACGTTCTATCGCGGCGATGCCAAGCTGCAGGACGGCTTTTACCTGCACATCAAGATCACCAACAACAACACAAAGAACAGGACGTTCAGTTCCTTTAACGTGCATGCTGCCCAGGGCGATCTTGAGGCAGGCGACCCGTTGTTTACTTCCGACAAGGCGGCCGTGCTCGACTACGTTGCAAGCGAGGCTCCCGATGAGCTGCGCGAGGGCATCGACCTTTCCGAGAGGCCAGATATCGGCCCGGGCGAGACCGTTGAGTACGTGTATTTCTGGGCGCCCAAGACGGCGTACTACGGGCCCATCACTGTCGAGTTCGTAGACGCTTATGCCCCCGCCAAGAATCATGAGGCCATGCACTTTGACACCACGGGATGCGAGACCAAGGAGTTCAAGGCGGCCGGCGGCGTGGCCGATTCTGGCGAGAAGGCAGATTTAACGGGCATCGACTGCGCATCGTACAGCATCGAGGCCGCCGATGGGTACACGCTGGATTCGTCCGACGAAGAGCGCGAAAAGGCAGACTTCTTCCACGACGAGACTGGAGGACGCCTGAACATCAGCATCTTCCCGCGCTCGCCGGAGGAAGAGGTTGCAAGCCTAGAGCAGGTCTACGAAGGCAAGGAGACAACAACCGACCAGGTCGAGTGCAACGGCATAACGTGGCTGCGCTTTACCGGTCCCGACAACGGCCATACACTGTTTGCGACGGCTCCCGCAACGGGTGAAACCGTCCGCGTGTCGATCGGCTGGAAGATCGATTGGGATGCCGCCGTGCCCATGATGGAGGCTCTGAAGCTCAAGTAGCGCTGTGATTCTCACGTCAGGCGACTCAAGGCTGGCTCCGAGTTATCGGGGCCAGCCCCTTTTGATGTTCGATGAGCCGAGTCGGCGTCTCTCGCAAAGGTAACTGAGAGCTAGTGAGGCTTATCAGAATTGACCTCATCGGCAGTGTCGGTTTCGAGCGCCGTGCGGCGGGCGCTGTAGGCGATGAGGCCGGCGCCTGCCGCGGCGAGTGCTGCAGCGGCTGCCGTAAGGGGAGCGTTGACATCGCCCGTGCCAGCGAGCGCGCCCGCTTTTCCGGAGCGTTTGTTATTGCTGTGGTCCTTGCCACTGCCGGAGCTGCTTCCGCCGGAGCCGCCGCCACTCGAGCCGCCATCGTCGTCTGCTGTCATCGGGGCGTCGTGAAGTTCTGTCGTATCCGCGCTGTCGCATACGCCGACCTGAACTTCTGAGCGTTCGCATGCCGCGTCGGGCACATGAAGCTCGTGCAGTACGGCACCCAGCGCCGAGTTTGCGCCCGGTCGAATTTCCTCGAGCGTTACGGGATCGAGCGCCACCAGATTACGCGCCTTCGCATATAGCGTTACGCGTTTGCCCACCTCGTCGCTCCAACTCTCGGGGATGGCGAAGCTCATGCGGAACTGTGCCGTGCAACCCGGTGCCAGCACGGCGTTGCCACTGTCGGCTACCAGCGGGTGCGTTGCAAAATGTGCGCCCAGCGTCTCGAGCGTGTACTTCACGTGTGTCATGTCGTTGGCCGAAGCGTCCTCGGCAAGCTCTGGATCGTAGATCGATGCCATGCGTGCGTTCACTCCGAACCCGATGGATGCGCTGGAGAACGGCTGACTGGAGCCCTCTCGGTACAGATCGATCGTGCCGGCGGTCAGCAAGGTGTTGCCGTCGTTTCGCACCGTGACCATGAAGGATTCGCCTGCTGCTCCGGGCACCACCGCGCCCGAGGTAGCGACTGCGCCCGTCGGAGTGGCACACGCCACCAAGGGCACTTCGATGCCGTGTAGTTCTGCCTCGCTCTTCTCCGCGCTCACAATGTGCGTGGCGAGCGCGGAGAGCATGCTCCCCGACGTCAAAAATGTCGTTATCTGATCGACGGGATGGTCCAGCTCGCACATCACGAACGGCTCCGTGAACAGATCGCCTGCCAAGGTGCTGGCGAAGATGCGGAAGTGCTTGCCCATCACTGCTACCGGGTTGCCTTCTTCGTCGTAGGTTTGTCCCACCTTGCCATCGGTGTTCTCTACATAGAGCACGCACCTGCCGTTGTTGCTTACGCTGAACGATGCCGGGCCGCAGCCTGCGGCACACACGGGCTGCGTTGCAAATACCGATGCGCCTCGCGTCCAAGTAATATGCTGCAGTTGCTCGTTGACGGTAGCCAAAAAGCCCGTGTGCTGCGGCCACGGCACCGCGTGGGGTACTGTGGCATCTGGCGACATAACGCCCCAGCCCGCAATGGACTGGCCGATCACGGCGTACGATGCACAGCCACAACCGCCTGCGGTCTCGTATGCAACGGGCACCACCATTTTGCCGTTGATATTCTCGGGCGCGCCGAGCTCGATGCTCGACGGTGCCTGCGGAAAGCGGAGAACTTGGCGGAACGTCAGGCTGTCGCCCGAAACGTCCGACCACAGGGCAAAGCACTCCAGCGCAACCTCGGCCTCGCTGCCGAGCGCCTTTTCTGCGGTGGTTCCGCGGCGGTGGAGGTAGGCGCCCGACAGGCGCCCGTTGACAAGTGTCTTGCCCACCGTGATGCGTGGGCACTGCAGGCAATGGTAGCCATCCTCCTGAAGGCGGCCGCGCGAGATGCTGCGCCACGACGTGTGCGATACCACGCGAACTCCGTCGCTGCTTATGCGCAGGCGCACAACGGACAGTATGCCGGCTGTGCTTGCCATATCGAAAAGGGTGTCGTCGCCGGTGGGGCGCTCGCCCGAGACCAGCAGCACGTAGGCGTCCTGGTTTCCTCTTCCGTCCGTATATTCCACTACGTCGAAGTCGTAATCGTATATGCTGTCGCGCTCCACGTCGCCCTCGCCAAACCCAAGGGGGAAGTCCACAGGCGTGGGAGCGGACCACGTTCCGTTTGCCTTTGTGTGTACCACCAGGCGCGAGCGACCATTGTCGCCGTAGCGCACCGAGGCGATACGGAACAGGCATTCTACGCCGGCAATCATTGCCAGCTTCATGTGGGCTTCGCTGAGCACGCCAGCAAACAGCACGTTGTCGCTCGAGGGCTTGATGCCGCCGCGCTCGTCCTCCGACACGCCGGCAGAATCGGCGTTCGGGTCGGCAACGGTGTTCGTTGCCTGACCGATGTAGGTGTACTCATACATCGGCGCGGCGTTTTCGTCGTTCTCTATCAGTGCATGGACGAAATGCTCGATCTGTCCCGTGTCGTCGCTTTCTGCATCCGCCTCGAGCTCAATGCGCGTGACCGCTTGATCCCAATCGCGCACGACAGGCGCGGCGTTTACGGCAGTGGCCTTAACCTCGGCGCGTGCGAGCAGTTCGGCGTTGGTGACGATGGTGGCCGATGCGATAAATTGCGGCACACCACCCGCCTCGGCGTTGCCGGCCGAGCCGAAGCAGGCATCCAGCGTATAAGGCGTATCTCCATCCAATGCGAGCTCAGAGCGCTGGAGCACATACTGGTCGCCATTGTTCACCGACATATTCCACGAATCGATGAGTGTGGGCCACGACCCCGACCAAGCCTTGGTGGTCCACTTGAACATTACGAACTGGAGTATTACATCGACATCGACGTCTGCACCTACACGCAGTCGCGGAAGCTGGTGTCCATTTGCCTTTTCGTACCCAATGAACAGCGTGAGGGATGCGGCGCCGCGCACGGCAGACGAAGCGACGCCTGCAACGCCGGCGCCAAAGGTGACGGCAAGCCCGATCTGGATGGTGAACGAGCCCGACGTGTTTGAATAGTCGAGCGAAATGTTTTTAAAAAACGCCGCGCCGCTGCCGTGCGTGTGGGCACCCACGGCGAGCGCCAGTTTTGCCAGCACCCAGGGGTTGACGTTTAGGAAAAATGGCACCGGTCCTAGGGTAAACTGCTCGGTCCAATTGAGGTCGGTTCTTACCTGGAAGAGGGCCTTAATATTGCCGTATGCGGGGTCGTTGTTGTTACCCCAGGTTTTGCCCACCCAATCGTAGGCGAGCGAGCCGTACAGCTGTGTGGCGATATCCATCGTGAACAGCGGCGTGCAATGGTGGCGAAGGAGCTTGGTGTTTCTTG
Organism: uncultured Collinsella sp.; assembly: GCA_938014285.1. Lineage (GTDB taxonomy): Bacteria > Actinomycetota > Coriobacteriia > Coriobacteriales > Coriobacteriaceae > Collinsella. The sequence goes on from CALLRY010000370.1 coordinate 7,520, forward strand.
GATCGGTGCCCGAACCGGCACTCATCCTCTTGTACTGATTCCACTTCCCCTCCATCTCGTCGAGGTAGCGGTTTGCCTGCTTGGCGCCCGACTCGCGCGGCGATTTCTTCCAGTATTCCGGATCAGGGTTGCCCGAATCGTTCATATAGCTAGCTGGTTTGTACCCTCCGCCAAACAGCACGTATCCAGCAAACGAGAAATCGAACAGAATGGGAAATGTGGGCATCCAGCACGTGAACTTATTGCCGCCGATACCGGGAAACGCCGCGGGGAAATCAAACGGAGTGATCTCTTGGTCCATGGTGGTGGGAATGATGGTGGTCGAGCCCGATTCCGCCTTTGCGGCCGGCGCGGTGACAACGGCCATAGGGGATGAGAGCGTGTAGGTTTTGCCCTGGTAGTCGAGCATAAAGCGCAGCTTGCACCCTTCCTCCAGAAGGCCCGAAGCTGCATCGAGGAACGTGTCTTCGAGCGTGAACGTCGCCAGATTATCCGCGCCCGATGCGCTGGCCTTGATCTGGCCGATCTGCGTGACGGTTTCGGTTGAGCTGCCCGCAGCGGGCATCACTTTATTGATATGCAACGTTGCCTGCCCGCCCTGCGGCAGATGAGCCTGCACGGTAAAAGCGTGCGTGTCGGGCTGGTCGTTTGCTGCTTCGTCCGCTGGCATTGCCATAAACGTGGCGTCGGCGTACTGGATGTCTCATTCGTCGAACGTGAGCTGTCGAAAGTACGGCTCGCCATCGGAGAGCGGACGTGTGGGTGCGGTAATAGCGGTGCCGCCCTGGATACGCGCAAGGGGAATCTCGACATCGCGGTAGCCTGCCATGCTAATGGAGATGCCGCCGTTAAAGTCGTACGCGTCGAGAAGCGTTGCCTCGTCCACGTAGCCTTCTGAAAGAGGGGCGACCTCAAAGATGGCCGTGCCTTCGTCATCGGTCGTGGCGGTGAGCTGCTTGCCTGCGGCATAGCGCGATATGAGCGTGACCTGGGCACCCGTGATGGGCGTATTCTTGTTGGCGACGTCGACCACGACCACACCAAACATGGTGCGCGAGAGCACCAAGACCTTGAAGGGATCATCTTCGTCGGCGTATGCCTCGGCGGGGGCGAACGGCAATATGAAGGCGTTTGCGCTTCCCGGCACGCGCGGCAACATAATGCTCGCCAGCGAGGACGCTCCGGCAACAAGTAACGAACGGCGATCAAGCATCTTTGGCTCCCATCCCGCAGGTATCGGTGGAAATAATCCAATTTTGCGAGAAGGCATCCTGTCACGGTAGTGCCGTCCGAGGGCCAAAATGTCCAATTTGAGCGAGCGAAGCGCCGGGGCTCCGGGGCGCACGTGCCGCGCTAGGCAGTCTGGCCGCTAACGCAGCATATGCGCGACCAGTTCGGTGCGCGTGCCGATGCCAAGCTTTGCATACACGTTGGACAGTCGATTTTTAACGGTACCTGGCGACACGCCCATGTGGCGTGCGATTTCGGCGTTGGTCCATCCGCGGCAGGCGAGCATGGCCATGGTGAACTCCGTGGTCGTTAAATCGTCGGCAACGTCCTCGCCCGAATCGGGGTTGTGGATGCGCCGCCAGCCGTAGCTGAATCGATACGTAATCTCGATGATACGTGCGAAATCGTCAGGGTATTGCGATTTTAGGCATGCCTCGATGAGCCCCTGCAAAAGGCCGTGATGCTCGCCAATGAGCTCAATAAGGCCGTCGGGACGCGCAGTGTTCCAAGCAACTCCGAAGTGCGTTTTAGCGGCGTCGATGTCCTTGAGGCTCATGCATGCCATGGAAGCTGCCAGGTGCAGGAACAGTTCCGAGATCGGATAGCTCCCCTGTTTCATGATCAGGGCGTTTTCCGCCATGCCCAGACTGCGGCCATATTCGCCGCGCAGGTACAGGGCATGCGCCATCACGTAGCTGGCGAACAGGCGCAGGCCTTCGGGCAGATGCGCCGCAAGCGGATAAAACTCTTCGGCAGAATACGGGGAAGACAAGTGCAACAGGACGCTTGCGGCCGAGGCGAACAGGATATGCGTGGCGTGGACGGCGGGTGATTCCTCGTCAGTTGGCGTATCGAGGATGCCCGCAAGACAACGGCGGGCGTCGGCGATACGGTTGAGCGACAGACTGGCGTATCCGCAGATAAAGCATGCGGAATAGCGCAGTGCGGAATCGGTGGCGTCAAGATAGGGACGCGCCGTCTTGGCAGCGAGGGCGGCCTGTCCGCGAAAGTACAGCGCTTCTGCCGTGGCAATGGCGCGCGAATCGGGGTCGGAAATGCCTGCAACCGCAGCGTCAATCTGCCCCGGTACAAAGGCAGTGCACATCAACGGCATGGGAACGCATGGGTAGCCATCGCAGTCCATCTTCCATCTCCCAACAGCTGGCAACAATAGCAGCAATTGTACTCCTGTTGCTCGGGACCCCTTTCGTTTTACTGTTCGGTTAACGCTGCGGATCGTTTTGGAAGGCTTACGAGCATGGTGGTCCCGTTTTCGGAACTTGCTTCGACCTCTACCGTGCCACCGTGAAGCGCTGCAATCTCCCAAACGAGCGCTAGTCCGAGTCCTGCGCCGCCGTATGCCCTGCTGCGGGATTTGTCTAGACGAAAGAACGGCTGGAAGATGCTCTCTCGGTACTGCTTGGGTATTCCCGGGCCCTCATCTTTGACTCGCAGGAACACATGGCTGTCGTTGTCGCAGATGGAGACGTTGACAGTCGAGCCGGTGCGGCTGTAACGGATGGCATTTTCGACCAGGTTAAACACCAGCCGATAGAGGAGCGTGTCGCTCCCGATTACTAAAGCGTCTCCAGCACAATTGAGGGCTATGCCCTTATTTTCGGCAAGTGGCGCAAGGTCGGTGAGGACCTCTTCGGACAAAGGACCAAGTTCCACATCGTCCTCGCAAGGAACACTGCGGAGCTCACTCATCTCGAGCAATACCTTGGCCATTCGAGACATGTGCTCGGTTTGTTCTTGTAGCAGGCCGAGCAGCTCGGCCGTTTCGGGTTGCAAACCGGAGTGCTCGGAGATGAATAGTTCAATCTGTGCTTGCATAAGGGCGAGCGGGGTGCGCAGCTCGTGTGCGGCGTTGCCGGTAAACTGACGCTGTGCAGAGAACCCTTCGCCAAGACGGGCGATCATGTCGTTGAAAGAGGCGCTGCATCGTTGTAGCTCGATGGGCACATCTTCACTGAGCCTGATTTCGCTTAGGTTGTCAGGCTGCACACGCTCGACCTGGGCCGCAAAAGCCCGTAGCGGTTTGAGTGCACGGCCGCTCACAAAGTATGCCAGCGCGCCGCCAAGGAGTGTTACTCCAGCCGTGATGTACCAGGCTGTCGTGCCAAAAGACTCCTGTGCGTCGTTTACGACGATCGTGACCTCGTCTTCGGGGGTCGCTTTCGTTGGGTCGAACGCCTGGGGCGAATTTTCGCCGGTTGCGTTAAAGGCCGAGATGTTACTGCCGATGGCATCCATGTAGCGCATGCCCGTATAGCCGACCAGGCAGTTCGTCAGCACGCATGCCGCACACGTGAGCAGTGCCGTCGTAATCGTTATGCGCCATTGCAGCGAAAGCCTTTTCATTCGCTATCCTCCATAACGTAGCCCTCTCCAATCCGATTGCGAATCGGGTCGTATCCCAAAGCGCTGCGTAGCTTTTTGCGGAGTGACGAGATGTGAACGCGGGTCGCGTTGCTAAAGCTGTTCACGCTGCTATCCCAAACGTGCTCTATAAGCTCCTCTTGGCTTACCGGTCGCCCCTGATTAAGCATCAGGTATTCCAAGATTCCCGTTTCCTTGCGCGTAAGAGATAGGGCCTCGCTGTCTACGGAAGCGATGCGCGCCTTGGTGTCAAAGCGGAGCTTTCCACAGGTTAATACTATGTCGCTTTGTGCAAAGCGCCTGAGGGTAAGGCTGCGGATCCTTGCCGCAAGCTCGTCAAGATGAAACGGCTTGGTAAGGTAATCGTTGGCGCCGGCATCGAGTCCGGCGACCTTGTCGGCGACCTCGCCGCGTGCGGACAGAATCAGTACCTTGGTCTCGCAGTCGGTTTTCCTAAGTTCCCTGAGCACGGTCATGCCATCGATACGGGGAAGGTTGAGGTCGAGTACCACGAGGTCAAAGACTTCGACGCCCAGCAGGTCGAGCGCCTCCTGTCCGTCGTGGCAGCAGTCGACGCTGTACGCCAAGTTTCGCAAGCTGCGCGCGATTGCATCGCACAGCGCTCGCTCGTCTTCGACGATCAAAATACGCATAACAGTCTCCTTGCACATTCCAAATCGCGCTTAACACGGATTTTATAGTCGATATGGTCCAATGGTCGCGTAACGAAAGGAGTGGTCAGGTTGTTCAAAGCGGTAAAGCCCGTGGTACAGGTCGCTTTGTTGATCGTCGGAATTGCCATGGTGTGCTTTGGTGTTATGCGTGGCGAGGCGGATGCCGTGCTGGCCAAAGCGATTAGGCTGTGCTTGGAGTGTATCGGAATTGGATAAAAGAGAAAACACTGCGTCGCATGTTTTGGCCCGATTTCGCGGATTCATTCAGGCGGCGGCGACGCTGGTCACCAACATTCACCTGCCAAACTTTGCCAAAGGCGGCATCTATCAGGGCGCGGGAAAAACAGTCTGCGTACCTGGACTTAATTGCTATTCGTGCCCCGCGGCATCGGGTGCGTGCCCCATCGGGTCGTTCCAGTCGGTGGTAGGTTCATCCAAG
>CALLRY010000371.1:0-3314 GCA_938014285.1 uncultured Collinsella sp.
GGCGACACACTATTCCCGGGCAGCCACGGCCGCACCGATCTTTCTGGAGGAGACGAAGCGGCGATTCTGCGCTCGCTCTCCAAGCTCGCCCGGCTTCTCCCGCCCGATATCGTTTGCCTAACCGGCCATGGCGATTCGACCACCATGGCACGCGAGCTCATGCAGAACCCTTTCATGCAGGTGTAGCTTTATAGTCAGCTCCTGAAGCACGAGAAGCGTCCAAACGTCAAGCTATTTTTCCCCAACGGGTCGATTCCGTAGGGCAAACGGTCAAAAAAGTCTGTTTGGACGATATTCGTGAACAAACGAACGTTTATGCTCGGGTACGCCGTGGTAAAATCTCAGGCGTTATCGGAGCAACCTTACAGGAGGTTTCTTTTATGCTCGTCAACGCAGCAGACATGCTCAAGAAGGCCGAGGCCGGCAAGTACGCTCTCGGTGCCTTCAACACCAACAACCTCGAGTGGACCCTGGCTATTCTCCAGGCCGCCGAGGAGGCCAAGTCTCCGCTGATCCTTCAGTGCACCGCTGGTGCCGCTAAGTGGATGGGCGGTTTCAAGGTCTGCGCCGACATGGTCAAGGCTGCCGTCGAGGCCACGGGCGTTACCGTTCCCGTCGCCCTTCACCTCGATCACGGTTCTTACGAGGACTGCTTCAAGTGCATCGAGGCCGGCTTCACGTCCATCATGTATGACGGCTCTCACGAGGAGACCTTCCAGCTTAACCTCGACCGCACCAAGGAGCTCGTTGAGCTTGCCCACTCCAAGGGCATGTCCATCGAGGCCGAGGTCGGCGGCATCGGCGGCACCGAGGACGGCGTGACCTCCAACGGCGAGCTCGCTGACCCTGCTGAGTGCAAGCAGATTGCTGACCTGGGCGTCGACTTCCTCGCCTGCGGCATCGGCAACATCCACGGCGTGTATCCCGCCGACTGGGCTGGCCTTTCCTTCGAGCGTCTGGGCGAGATCAAGGCTCAGACCGGCGACCTGCCCCTCGTTCTGCACGGTGGTACCGGCATCCCCGAGGATCAGATCAAGAAGGCCATCTCCCTGGGCATCTCCAAGATCAACGTCAACACCGACCTGCAGCTCGTCTTCGCCAAGGGCGTCCGCGAGTACATCGAGGCTGGCAAGGATCAGCAGGGCAAGGGCTTTGATCCCCGCAAGCTCCTCAAGCCTGGTCGCGACAACATCGTTGCCCGCACCAAGGAGCTCATGGAGGAGTTTGGCTCCGTCAACAAGGCGTAAGCGTCGCTAAACTTCCCGCCGGAAGCCCCGTCCCCCTACACTGTTTCCTTTGCGCTCACCTGGCTTCGCCAGAAGTCGCGCCAAGGAAACAGTTCCGGGAGACGGGGCTTCCTTCGTTTAACGCCGCAGGGTTACGAGTCTGAATTAAGGTGGCTACTGGCTTCGCTAGAAGTCGCGCGACGGAATCAGCTCCGGGGAAACGGGGCCTCCTTCGTTAACTCGCTACAGGGTTACTGGGCTGAATTCATTTTTTATAGGTACCGTTTATCGGTGTTGAGAGTTCCTTTATTGGGGCTTTCTTTTTTATCTCGCTACAATGGACTTCAAGCGTTCTAGTGACTTGGAGTTTTGGTATGGCTGTTATTAATGTGCTGCCTTCGGATGGGAAGGTTATTGACGAGGGTCCTGTTGGTTGTTCTGTTGATGTTTGCAATGATGACTTCCGTTTTCTAGATGTTGGCTTGCCACCCGAGATTCTGCGTTTAAAGGACGCGGGGTATCTTTCGCAGGCTATTGAGGCTTGCGACCGCCTACTTGCCCAAGATCCCGATCCCTCGCTTGCTGCCTGCGTTCGTGCCGAGCGGTATCGCATGCTTGAGACGCCGCTTCATTTTTCGGTGTCGCGCGATCGGGCTATTGCGATGATTCGCGAGGAGTGGCCTGAGTTTACTGAGGAGCAGTTTGACGATCTGATTGACCGTAAGCGTATTGACTGGCGCTTTATCGATGGCGAGCTGTTCGTTCTCGACAACTTCCTCGATTCGCTTCGCGTATATCCCAAAGAGGTTCCCGGCATGCGGCCCGATCCTACGGACGGAATTGCACTGCGCAACGAGATGCTCAAGGAGATGGAGTCGCAAAATGGATTGGCTCGCGTCATTACGCTTAAAGCGTCCGTGTCTGTCCCCGGCGCTCTGGAGGGGGAGACCGTTTGCGCTTGGCTTCCCGTCGCGGCTGCCTGCCGTCAGCAGTTTCGGGTCGAGATTCTCGACATGACGCCGGAGGGTGCTGTTGCTCCCGCGAATGCTTCGGCGCGTACCGTCTCGTGGTCTTCTTCGAGCGAGCGCTCATTCTCGGTGACTTATCGTTATCACATCGATGCTGCTTATTGTGATGTCTACGGTGGCACACTTCCGGTTCATCCGCGTATGGACGCGCCTCTGCCCGAGGATATTTCCGAGGACCGTCCGCACATTGCATTTACGCCGTATCTGCAGCAGCTGACGGCCGGTGTTGTTGACGGACTCGAGGATCCGCTCGATCGCGCCCGTGCTATCTATGATTACCTGACGCAGTATATCGACTATCGCTATCAGCCGCCGTACTTGCTTTTGGGATCTATTGCCGATGACTGCGCGCATTCGCTCCGCGGCGATTGCGGCGTTATGGCGCTCACGTTTATCACCATGTGCCGTATCGCGGGCGTGCCTGCCCGTTGGCAGAGCGGCCTGTACGTTGCGCCCGATTCGGTGGGGTCGCACGACTGGGCAGAGTTCTATACGCCGCAGAACGGTTGGCTCAACGCCGACGTGTCATTTGGATCTTCTGCTCGCAGGATGGGGGAGGAGTGGCGCCGCCGTCACTACTTTGGCAATCTCGACCCGTGGCGTATGGTGGCCAACAATCGATTCCAGGCAGAGTTTGAGCCCTCTTTCGACGGCATGCGCGAGGACCCTTACGATAACCAGATGGGTGAGGCTTCGGTCGACGGTCGCGGATGCCGTCAGCGCGAGATGCTACGCACGGTCGAACTCATCGAAATGCTCGAAGTTCCATTTTCGGACTAATTGGTAGAAAGCTGTGATAAACTAACTCACGCATTACGTGCCCGAGTGGCGGAATTGGCAGACGCAGTGGACTCAAAATCCACCGTTGGCAACAACGTGCGAGTTCGAGTCTCGCCTCGGGCACCATACATGCAAGTGAACGTTCAAGGGGGTTGCGGCCCCCTTTTTCGTGCCGGACTCGCGTGAGCGCGCGAAGCGTTAAGCAAACAGGCCTGCGGCCTGTTTGGGCTTATAGGACAAAATGTGTGTCCACGTTGGGGGCATCGGCGCAGGTCGATGC
>CALLRY010000372.1:0-1343 GCA_938014285.1 uncultured Collinsella sp.
ATGTCGTCGATGCACTTCTTCGCGGCATCGCAGGCGGCGGCGTCGGCGGAGGCGGCGGCGGAACGTTCTAGCGAGCTTTGATTTTTGGGATGGATCTTCTCCGGCGACTGCCGACGGATCCATCCCATTTTTATGCGCTGCCTGCGAAGATTGTCCCCAACGACTAGTCATTTAAGAACGTCCCCAACGACTAGGTGCTGCTGCTGGGCCTAGACGGTTAGGTCCAGCTCGTAGAGGAAACTTTCGCGCGGCATGGCGTGGCGGCGTTCCTCGCGGTTGGCGCGGTGCGTGGCGGTGCGCTTAAAGCCGTGCAGCTCGTAGAACTTCCACGAACAGTTGGAGTCGGTGTACAGGTGTGCGCTGGTCGCTCCGCACGAGGACAGATGCGAGATTGCGGCGTCGAGCAGCACTGATCCCACGCCCAAGCCGTGGACGTCAGGGTCGACGGCGAGCAGCGTGACCTCGTTGTCATGCGGCAGTGGGCTTTTCTCGAGCAGACGGTTGTTGGTTCGAATGGTGGCGCGCACAAATGAGAGATACTCGGCGCACGACTCGGGTTCTAGCTCACGCATCTGCGACAGCAGTGCACGCTCAGTATCCATCCAATGTTCCCTGACGGCGGCGCCGGAGCTCTGTCCCGCACGCGCAAGCGAAATGCCGCGTGCCTCGCCATCTATAACTGCAACCTGCGAAAACGTCGAGGAAGAAAGGCAGTAGGCAAGGTCGCACGCGGCTTCGAGGCGGTTGTACTCATCGTTATCCGAGTTGTTGTGCCAAAGCTGCTGCATGATCAGCGCGATGGCGTCGAAATCTTCGGTGTCAAACGGTCGGTAGAGAACCCGCGAGACCATGGTGCCTCTTTCTATTGCGGATGCATATCGAGCACAGTTCTACCACGCCATTGGCATCTAATTATGGTGCCCCTGTGTTCCATCAACTCACCGTGCCCAGTGGCGCTCCTGCAACCCCCGCTCGCAAACTTTTTCTGCACAGCCGTACGTTGCGGGGTGCAACGTCGCGCTCGATGCGCTACATTGAATCAGTATTTTCAATGCCGCTGCGCGAGCGCTGCAGATCGACGTATCACCGACTCACAGAGCACGGCGGCGTACCAGACAGGAGGACTGCATGGGATCTGATGTGAAGATCGCACGCGCGTTGATCTCGGTTACCGATAAGACGGGCGTCGTCGATTTCGCACGGACGCTGGTTGACGACTTTGGCGTCGAGATCATCTCTACGGGCGGCACGGCTCGTGCCATCGAGGACGCGGGCGTTCCCGTAACTCCCATCGAGGAGTTCACGGGCTATCCCGAGATGATGGACGGCCGCGTCAAGACGCT
>CALLRY010000373.1:0-15315 GCA_938014285.1 uncultured Collinsella sp.
ATGGTCAACCACTATTCGGTGACCAAGCACCGCCGCCACACCGACGCCTACACTCCCGGTGGCGAGGAGGGGCACCGTCCCAACCGAGCTGTCACGGTCTACGGCAACCTCATCCGCCAGACGTTCAAGGACGCCCCCATCATCATCGGCGGCATCGAGGCGAGCCTGCGCCGCCTGGCCCACTACGACTACTGGCAGGACAAGCTCAAGCGCTCGGTACTGCTCGACTCGGGCGCCGACATCCTCATCTACGGCATGGGCGAGCACGCGATCGTCGAGATCGCCGACGCGCTCGACGCGGGACTGCCCGTCGATCAGATCACCTATATCAACGGCACCGTCTACCGCACAGGCTCGCTCGACGAGGTCTACGACTACGATCTGCTGCCCAGCTGGGACGACCTTACCGCCGACAAGCTCAACTACGCGCGCAGCTTTAACGTGCAGCAACAGAATATGGACCCCATCACCGGGCATCGCCTGGTAGAGCCCTACCCCAACAGCGTCTATGTGGTGCAAAACCCGCCGTCGGCGACGCTCACTACCGATGAGATGGACGAGGTGGCCGAACTCCCCTACGCACGCGACTGGCATCCCGATTACGACGCGGCGGGCGGCGTGCCGGCCTTTGCTGAGATCAAGTTTTCCATAAGCTCCAACCGCGGCTGTTTTGGTGAGTGCTCGTTTTGCGCCCTCACCTTCCACCAGGGCCGCGTGTTGCAGATGCGCAGCCACGACTCGATCATGCGCGAGGCCGAGCTGCTCACGCGCGATCCCGAGTTTAAGGGCTATATCAACGACGTGGGCGGACCGACGGCCAACTTTAGCCGCCCCGCCTGCGACAAGCAGCTCAAGCACGGCGTGTGCAAGAACAAGCGCTGCCTGTGGCCGAGCGTGTGCAAGAACATGGTGGTCGACGAGACCGGCTACACGCAGCTGCTGCGCGACCTGCGCCAGCTGCCGGGCGTCAAGAAGGTCTTCGTCCGCAGCGGCATCCGCTTTGACTACACCATGGCCGATGCCTCGGACGAGTTTTTGCGCGAGCTGCTGGAACACCATGTCTCGGGCCAGCTGCGCGTAGCGCCCGAGCACGTGAGCGACGCGGTACTGTCCGTGATGGGCAAGCCGAGCCGAGCTGTCTACGACGCATTCTGCCGTAAATTTGAACGCTTGAATCGCGAATACGGACTCAAGCAGTACGTGGTGCCGTATCTGATCTCGAGCCACCCCGGCTCAACGATGAAGGAAGCCGTGGACCTTGCCGAAGCCGTGCGCGACATGGGTTACATGCCCGAGCAGGTGCAGGACTTCTACCCCACACCGTCCACCATGTCGACGTGCATGTACTACACCGGCGTGGACCCGCGCACCATGAAACCGATCTATGTGGCGCGCGACCCGCACGAGAAGGCCATGCAGCGCGCGCTCATCCAGTATCGCAAGCCCGAGAACTACAAGCTGGTACGCGAGGCGCTGGAAAAGGCTGGCCGTCGCGACCTGATCGGCTACACCAAGCATTGCCTGATCCGTCCCGTGCCGCCGCGCCCGGGCGAGACGTCTGCTGGCGGTGGGCATGGCGCAGCCAAGAAGGGCGGCAAGGCCCACGGTGGCGCCGCTGGCAAGGGGCCTAAGGGCAGCAAGGGGCACAGCGGCATGTCGCGCGCGCAGAACACTGCCGGGCGCAACCGTGCAGCTCAGGGGCGTCAGGGTGCCAACGGAGGCGGACGCCGCAATTAGTGCGGGAATGCGGTAGATGTGCTCACAGCGCTCTGCTGGCACGCTTGGCGCAGCGAGCGCATTGCCTCCACCAGGATCACGCCGGCGATCGCGACCGTAATTGCCACGTCGAACGGCGTGTTCACAAACCACAGCAGCCCCATGAGATACGACCCGGCATTAAAGGCAAAGTGCAGCAGGATCGTGTAGCGGAGCTTTCCGGTGGTCACGAACACCCAACCAAAAATGAGGCCGGCAGCGCCCGCATAGCAGCCCTGCACCCAGTTCATATGCATAAAGCCAAAGATGGCCGCCTGCAGCACGATTGCCGCGGCGATACCCCACGTGCTTGGGGCCGCCCAGGGCACCATGGCGCCGTCTTGCGCGTTCGCGCGGCGCCGGCGCTTCCAGAGCGAACGGCACTGTGGATTAAACGCACGCAGCGAAAACTCAAAGATGATGCCGCGCACCAGCAGTTCCTCGCAAAACGGAGCGCCGAGCACCGTGGTCAGGACGGCAAGAAGGCTGGTATCGCCCATGCCCGTTTCCTCGACGAGCTCGCTATAGTCTGCCGCGACCTCGGGCAGCAGCGACAGCACGCCGTCGCATAGGTAGCTAATGACCACCTGCATGGATAGGCCGATCACGACAACGCAGGCAATGCGCTTCCATGCCGCGCTTGCTCCCCCACCGAGCGGGCGCTCGCCTTGCCGGCGTGCCATGAAGGAGCGGGGCCACAGATAACGCCACCACAGCAGCGCCATCAAAAATGACGCCGTCTGAGCGGCAGCCTGGAACCATTGAATATCGAGGTTGTCGATCGGGAAACCCGTCAGCACCGACACGGCATCGAGAACTGAAAACAGAACCACGCTCAGGGCTATATCGGCAGCGACAACGCCAAAACAGGCAAGCGCCCACGCCATCGCATTGAGCATGCCAACCTCCTCAAAACCCGGCACTTAGGGACGTTCCTTAACTGCCGGCTGAAAAGGAACGTCCCCAAGTGCCGGCAGTTTGGGACAGTCATTGTTGATGAGAATCGGGCGCAGCGCCAAAAGCCCCGCTCGGCGAGATGTCGAACGGGAAGGTGCCGCAGCGATTGAAAGCGGCGATGAACATGCGGATGGCGTTGGACGGTGTGGTGCCCACGAGCTGGGTTGCCGCCGCGAAGGCCGCCTTTTCCTCGGGCAAAACCTTCGCGACAACCGGGGTCATGTGTTCTGCCATGGCGCTTCCTTCTTGAAACGACGGTGGTGCGGATGGATGCGGGCCACGCGGCTGGGCGACGGGCTGTGAAGGCAACCCGATTGGCCCGCATCTGGAGTTTGTTCTACGGCGTTGGTATTACTTGGTAATCCTAAGTATTACCCCGTAGATAGAATACCATACCCGACCCCATGGAGACAGAAGAAAACGAATCATTTTATTGTTGAGTTAGCGCCTGAAATGGCTTTTAGAGCGTGATGATATCCGAGATATCGAGGGCCCGAGCGTCAGCGGCATCGTGCGTGGCAAGCAACAGCATGCGGCCGTCGAGCAAGTCGAGCACGACCTCGGCGCATGCGTCGCGCGCAGCGATGTCTAGACCGGTAAAGGGCTCGTCCAGAATCACTGCGCCGCCCGGGCACAGCAGGGCTCGGGCAATCTCGACGCGACGACGCTGCCCACCCGAGAGCTCAGCCACGCGTGCATGCACATCGATCCCCGGTACCAGCAGGCGCAACAGGGCTGCGGCACTCGAGGCATCCACGCGCGCGTCGGCGCACACCAGCACATTATCCAAGGCAGAAGCGTCCTCGACCAGGCGCACATCCTGAAACACCATGGAGCACGGTGCGCACTCCCCCGCCGCCAGCGCAAGCAACGTCGACTTGCCCACGCCCGAAGCGCCCATCACACAGGTGCGTCCACCGGCGGGCACATGAAGCACCAGCCCGTCGAGCGCCGGCGCCCAAGGCGCGCGATCGCCCACGGCAAGCGCAAGCTCCGCTGCAGCACCATCGCTCGCAGCCCCTGTACGCCCGCGCAGTCCATGCCCATGCGCCCGCACGGCAGTTCGCCACGCCACGGGCCCCGAAGCCCGCAGCAGCCACACCAGCACGCGCTCGCATGCCCACGATGCCGCCACGACCAGCACGGTCCACGCCAGCAGGTCAGCCGTCTCGATGAGCAGCTTCGCCTGATAGATGCGCTCGCCCACGGTGCCCGTCGCCATGCCGATGAGCTCCGCCGCCACGCCGGCCTTCCAGCTCATGCCGATCACGGCACGCGCGCACGAAAGCACAAACGGCAGGACCTCGCGCCAGGTATGGGCGCAAAACAGACGCCAACCCCGCACGCCATGCAGATGAAACATCTGCTCCAGCGACTGATCAACCTGCGTCAAACCCTCGACCAGCGAAAAATACACGCCCGGCAGCGCCATCAAAAAGACCGCGGCGATGCTCACGCGCGCCGACCCCAACCAAATGAGCAGCAGGACCACCACGCAGGCAACCGGTGTCGCCTTAACAAACGAAAGCGCAGGCGCCACCAAGCGGGCAAACGTCAGCGACCGCACCGAGGCTCCCGCCATCACGACGCCGCACACCGCGGCAAGCGCCAGCCCGCCCAAGATACGCGCACCCGAGCCTGCCAGAATCGCCCATGTGCCGGCATCGCATACCAGTCGTAGCAACGCCACCACGACAGCGCCCGGCCCCGGCAAAATCAACGGCTGCGCCACGAGACCCGCCACCAGCACCCACACGGCAAGCCAAAAGGCGGCAACGGCACCTGCTGCCGCCACCGCCTTCATACGCTCTGCCATTTGTCGAGCAAACGCACGCACGGGCTACTCCATGTAGTAGAAATCGTCAGCCGGGAGCTTGCCGCCCACGGCGCTCGCGTCCGCATCGGCCAGCACCTGCAGGTACCCACCGAGCGCCGCCTTCATATCCCTCCCCGTCTGGCACACGAGCATGCACCCGGGAATCGCTTTTTCGGCAATCGCGGCGTTATCCACGATACCCGCATCGACCACGGCCTGAGCCCAGTCCGCCGGCGCCGCGTTCACGTCCTCAACGCTCGCAGCATGGCAGCTCAGGAATTCCGCCACGGCCTCGGGATGCTCCTCGGCAAAGGCCCGACGCACCACGGTCACGCCCGTCAGCAAACGGGAGCCCGTGTCGCCCGCCAGCTCATCCCACACATCGGTCAGACTCACCGGCGCCGACAGCTTGCCTTCGCTCTTTGCGATGGCAGCGGTCTTGAACGGCTCGGGCAGCACGCCCACGGCAGACGGATCGGCAAGCAGCACCGACCTCGGTGGGCTCGCTCTTAAACTCAAGCGCCACCTGGCCGGTCAGGCCCGCGCGCTCCAACAGGTAGTTCATGACGTACTCCGGCGTGGTGCCCTTGCCCGTCATATAGACAGTATGGCCCGCCAGATCGCCAAACGAAGTAACGTCCGCGTTACCCGTCACCACGTTCAGCACGCCCAGCGTGTTGATGTCGATGACCTGCACCGCACCCTCAGTCTTGTTGTAGAGTACGCTCGCCACGTTGGCGGGCACCAGGGCGATATCGATATCGTCCTGAATGACCTTGGGCACAATCTCATCGGCGGCAGTATTGATCGCAAAGTCGAACTCATTGTCCGTCTCGCCATCGGCTGCCCGGTCCATAAACTGCACCAGACCAATCGAGGTCGGCCCCTTGAGCGAGGCGACGCGCACCTCGACCGGCTCTGCAGCAGCACCGGCGCCGTCCGTGGCAGCCGAGCCCGCGGCGGACCCGGCACCGGCAGCCCCGCCGCCACAGCCCGCGAGTGCAAGCGACAGCGCACCCGCGGCAAGCGCCGAGGCAAACCCCCGGCGCGACAGCTCAAAATCAAACGCGCGCATCGCTAGCACGTCCCCTCGTTAGGCATCGTCCATGCGTGATGGTCGGTATGCAGCAGATCCTCAGCCAGCGACGAGAGCGGCTCGCCCAAGAACTCGCGGTAGCACGCCTGGACATCGGGATTCTCGTGCGAGAAACGAATGTCCGCAGCGGCATCCAGGCCCCAGAGCACCTGGCCACGCTCGGCTGCCAGCTCGCAGCCGTCGTGGATGGGCCGCCGACGCAGCCGCCCGGGCACGCCATAACCTCAACGAAGTCATAGCTCACGCGGCCGTCGCGAATCGCGTCGAGCAGACGGGCAGCGTTGCCCAGCCCGTGTGCCACGGCGACGCGCACCTTGGTGCCATCGATATCGGCCACGGCCTCCTTCCAGCCGTCCAGGCCGCGCACATCGGTAAAGAAGTCGGCGTCGGGGTTCTTGCCCGTCACCAGGTAATAGGCCGAGCGCACGGCGGCCTCCATCACGCCGCCCGTGGCGCCAAAGATCACACCCGCACCCGTGCCAAAGCCCAGCGGCGTATCGAGCGGCTCCTCAACTAGCGTATCCACGCTCACGTGGCTCGCGCGGACCATGCGCACCATCTCGCGCACCGTCGGCGCAACGTCCACATCGGGCGTGCCGCCCTCGCCCACCATGCTCGGCAGCGCGCACTCGGCCTTCTTGGCCGTGCACGGCATCACGGACACCACAAACAGGCGCTCGGGCTCCACGCCCAGCACCTTGGCGTAGTAGGTCTTGGCGATGGCGCCGAACATCTGCTGCGGCGACTTGGACGTGGACAGGCTGTCGACAAACTCGGGGTAACGCGCCTTCACAAAGCGTACCCAGCCCGGGCAGCAGCTCGTGAACATGGGCCAGCTGCGGCTGTCGCCCTCGCCCTTGGCGGCCTCGCCCAGGCGCTTGAGCAGCTCGGAGCCCTCTTCCATAATGGTGAGGTCGGCCGAGAAATCGGTATCGAACACGTACTCAAAGCCAACGCGGCGCAGCGCGCAAGCCAAGCGCTCAACGGTAGCCTCCTCGCGAGATATGCCGAGCTCCTCGCCCCAGGCGCTGCGCACGGCCGGCGCAATCTGCACCAGCACGATCTTGTCGGGATCGGCGAGAGCATCGAACACGGTCTCGGTATCGTCGCGCTCGCGCAGTGCGCCCGTCGGGCAATGCGTTATGCACTGGCCGCACGCGACGCATTCGGTCTTGCCGATCGGCGCGCGCCCGCGGGTACCCACGGCGGTATGCGTGGCGCGGTTGGTCAGGTCCCAAATCCCTAGCCCCTGCACGCTCTCGCACACCTTGATACAGCGCATGCATTTAATGCACTTGTCGTTTTCGCGGATGATGGGAAAATCGAAATCCCAGCCCTCGCCCGCCAAATGCCTTTGATACGGCAGATAAAAAATACCCAGGTCGTTGGCGATGGTCTGTAGGTTGCAGTTGCCGCTGCGCACGCAGCTCGTGCACTGCGAATCGTGCTGGGACAGCAGCAGCTGCACGTTGGTGCGACGGGCCTCGCGAGCCTTGGGGCTGTTGGTGTGGACCACCATGCCGTCGAGCACGTAGTTGTTGCAGGCGGCAACCAGCTGATCGCAGCCCTCGACTTCGACCACGCACACGCGGCAGCCGCCGATCTCGTTTAGATCGCGCAGGTAGCACAGGGTGGGAATCTGGATACCGACGGACTTGGCCGCGTCCAGGATCGTGGTGTGCTCGGGTACCACGACCTCGCAATTATCGATAGTGAGCTTGACCATATTGAGTGCTCCGCTTTCGGTGTTGTCGCTGACAGTGGGGTTGTTGAGCTCTACCATTCCAGGCTCCTCCCTCCGCGGAACGCGCCAAAGCCAAAGTGGTCGCAACGCAGGCAGCGGCTTGCCTCCTGGCGCGCCTCCTCCTCGGTAAGGCCCTGCTCGACCAGATTCCAATCGTGAATACGCTCGCCGGCCTCGCGCTCACCCAGCTCGCAGCGGCCGCACTCGTGCTTGCCCTTAAACTGCACGGTCGGCAGCTCCACGTCGAGCTTGATCTTGTGGTCGAAGCCCAGGTAGCGGTCGATATTTGCCGAAGCCACGCGGCCAGCGTTGATGGCACGGATGACGGTGGCGGGACCGGTCTGGCAGTCGCCGCCGCTAAAGAGGCCGTCGAAGTTGGGCACGGCACCGTCCGAATCGGTGACCACGCAGCCCCACTTGCAGGCAATGCCCACCTCCTCAAACGGTTTGGAATCGATGTCTTGGCCAATGGCGACGAACACACGCTCGCAGGGGATGACGCGCTCGGGCGTGGCGGCGGCACGCGGAGCCGGACGACCGCGACGGGGCTCGCCGATAATCTGCGGCTGCACGCGCAGGCCGCTCACGCGACCGTCCTCGCCCGTCTCGATGGCGAGCGGGGCCGTCAGCTCCAGCACCTCACAGCCCTCGGCCTGGGCACCGGCAATCTCGGCGTCCTGGGCCGTCATATCGCAGATGCGACGGCGGTAGACGATGCTTACCTTTTCGGCACCGCAGCGCACGGCGGAGCGTGCCACGTCCATGGCCACGTTGCCGCCGCCGATGACGCACACGCGCTGGCCGCTCAGGTCGGGCAGCTCGTCATCGCCGATGGCGCGCAGCATCTTGACGGCCGATTCCACGCCGGGCGCCTCTTCACCCGGAAGGCCGAGCTTCTTGTCACTGTGGGCACCGATGGCCAGGTAGACGGCATCGAACTCGTCGCACAGACGGGCGAGCTCCTCGCCGCTCACGGAGTGGTCGAGCTCCACGTCGATGCCGGCGCTCAAGATCCAGTCGATCTCGGCCTGCAGGCGCTCGCGCGGCAGACGATAGCTGGGGATGCCGTAGCGCAGCATGCCGCCCAAGTGGTGGCGCTGCTCAAAAATGGTCACCTTGTGGCCCATCACGGCCAGGTAGTAGGCACAGGAAAGGCCGGCCGGGCCGCCGCCGATCACGGCGACGCGCTTACCGGTGTTGTCCACTACATGTGGCTTGTGGTCGTTGAGGTCGCTATGCTCAACGGCAAAACGCTTGAGGGCGAGGATGTTCATGGGGTCGTCGACCATGCCACGGCGGCAATGCATCTCGCAGGGATGCTCGCACACCAGGCCACAGACGAGCGGTAGCGGGTTGTTCTTGCGGATGACCTTGACGGCGTCGGCATAACGGCCTGCCTCGACGAGCGAGATGTAACCAGGAATGTCGACGTGCGCCGGGCAGCCCGAGACACACGGGACGCGAGCCTCGCGGTCAAAGCCGCAGGAGTGCTCGCGGATGTGGTGCTCAAAATCGTCGCGGAAGCCGCGAATGGCCGTGAGTGCCATGGCGCCAGCTTCGTAGCCGATGGCGCAGTCGCTCGAAAGGTAGATGGTGCGGGCCGTGCGCTCAATCAAGTTGAGCGTGGACTCGTCGGCGCGGCCCTCGAGCACATCGGCGAGCAGGTCGCTCAGCGCGCTCAGGCCCACGCGGCAGGGCGTGCACTTGCCGCAGCTCTGGGTGGAGCACAGGTTGACGAGCGCCGCCGTAAACTCGACGGGGCACGGGGCGAGTGAACTCACCGCCAGACGACGTCCGAGTGCATCGTGCAGGTCGTCCATGACGGCCTGAGCGTGGCTGCGTTCCATTACGTGCAGTCGAGCCATAAGATCCCCTCTCACATGGCAGCCCGGAGGCGAGGCCGGGCGAAATTGCTACACGCACAACACTGACCTAAAAAGTTGTTAGGTCTCCACGCAGTTCGGCAGGCGGTATGAAATGTCACCATCAGCGGTGAAAATGAACATTATCGCAGATAAATGCCATATTTGATAAAACGCGTTACCAAACGACAATGCCCCGCCCACGCAATCACGTGGGCGGGGCATTGCTTCAGGCATGCGGCCAGCGACCCTGTTGCTTTTACTTAAGCTCGGGCCAGTAACCCTTGTTGGCCTCGATCATGTCGTCGAGAACCTCCTTGGCGACCTTCATCGACGGCACGGTCTTGTTGAGCGTAAAGGCCTTAAGCGCCTTCTCGTACGAACCCTCGATCGTAGCCTCGACAATGAGCTTCTCGGAGTTCAGCTGCTGCATCATGAGGCCCTGCTGGAACAGCGGAATGTTGTCGCGGCTGATGACCTCGGGGCCGTTCTTGCCAATGTAGGCAGGCAGCTCGACCATAGCGTCGTAGGGCATGTTGGGGATGGCGCCCTTGTTCTCGCAAATGACCAGGAAGCGCTGCTTGGTGTCGTTCTTCAGAGCGATAGCCAGATCGGCAATCCAGTCGCCGTGGCTGCCCGCATAGAACGTGCTCTCGTCGATCTCGCCCGTCTTCTCGTAATGGTCGATACCATCAAAGAGGTTCTTCTCACGCGTCTCCTCAACCTCGTTAGCACGGGTGCGCTCGGGGTTGGAGTGCTCGACGAACTCCTTCTGCTGCAGGTAGTAGTTCAGATACGTGTTGGGCAGGTACTCCGGGAAGCACTCCATGATCTCGTACTCGCCCTTCCAGACGTAGTACCAGCTGCCCTTGGTGTGGCGGTTCTGCTCGGGGTGCTCGTCGACGGCCTCCTCGGGCTTCTTTGCCATGAGCGAGCCCATGCCCTTGAGGTAAGAGTCGGGCAGCAGAATCTCATGCTCCTTGATGTACTCGCGCAGCTGCGGGAGCACCTCCTCGCCCTTGTGGCGGATCGAGGTGAACCAACCAAAGTGGTTGAGGCCAAAGTAATCGTACTCGACATCCTTCTTGTCGATATCGAGCGCGGCGCAAACCACGTCGATGATCGCGATCGGCATGTCGCAGATGTTGATGATACGAGCGTTGGGACGCAGCACGCGGCAGCCCTCGGAGACGATGGCGGCAGGGTTGGAGTAGTTGAGAATCCAGTAGTCCTTCTTGGCGTACTTCTCAACGTCATCGATCAGCTCGACCATGGGGAAGATGGTGCGCATGCCGTAGGCAAGGCCGCCGCAACCGCAAGTCTCCTGACCCACGCAGCCGTGACGCAGCGGAATCTTCTCGTCCTGCTCGCGCATGGCGTAGCCGCCCACGCGCATCTGGGCAAACACGAAGCTCGCGTCGGTAAAAGCCGTCTTTTTGTCGGTGGTCACCGTGAGCTTGATGTCCAGGCCGAGGTCCTCGTGCAAAATCCAGTCCACGAGCACGCCGATCTTGCGCTGGCGCTCCTCGTTGATGTCGTACAGACGAATCTCGTCAACGTCGAGCTCGTCCTTGCGCAGGGCGATGGACTTGACGATGCCGGGGGTAAAGGTGGATCCGCCACCACACAGAGTAATGATCATTGTTTACTGCTCCTTCTCAATTGCGTTTTCGACCTTGTCGCGCATCTCGGCGACCTTCATGCCAAAGATGATCTGGATATTATTGCCGTTGCGGTTGATGCCGCTGTTGGGCACGTGGTTGATGAGGTCCTCATTGATGAGGTCCGGGTTCTTAACGTTCACGCGGAGACGCGTAAAGCAGTTCTCGAGCTCCTCGATGTTGTCCTTGCCACCAAGACCTGCGACCAGGTCGGCAATACCTGCATCGACGCCCTCTGCGGGAGCCGCGGCAACAGCGCCCTGCTTCACCGCGACAGACGCGGCGGCCTCGCCCTCGGCAACGGACTCGGCAAGCTCGGACTCTTCCTCGCGACCAGGCGTGTGGAGGTTGAGCTTCTTGATAAGGAAGGTGAAGAGGAAGAAGTACAGAGCGGCGTTGACGACTCCAAGCACCAGCATAACCGGCCAGTTGGTCTTATCGACACCGAGGACCAGGTTGGAAACCACGATGTTGATGATGCCGCCTGCAGTCGAAGCGGGCACGGAGAGGACCTTGAGCAGGACCAGGAAGATGCCGGAAAGAACCGAGTGAACGACAAAGAGCACGGGAGCGGCAAAGACAAAGAGGAAGTCCATGGGCTCGGTCACGCAGGAGAGCACGGCGGTGATGATCAGCGGGATAATAACGGCCTTGGTCTTATCCTTGTTCCCCTTGTAAGCGGTGACGATAAAGGCGAGACCGATACCGATGTAGGGCCACAGGTTGTTGAAGGTGTAGCTGTTGAAATACGTACTATCGGAGAAGGGCTGACCCGTCATTGCCATCCCGGCAACACGGATGGGATAGGCGCCGGCAATAACCTGATCACCCAGCGTCAGGGTGCCACCCACATCGGAGAACTGGAACGGGGTGTAGATGAGGTGGTGCAGACCGGTGGGAACGAGCAGCTTGTTGAGCATGCCGTAGATAAACAGACCGATGTTGCCCGACTCCTTAATGATGCCGGCAACGGAGGAGATGGCACCCTGAACCGGAGGCCAAACGATGCAGAAGCCAGCGCCCATGATCCAGGAAATGATGATCATAATCAGGAACGGGAAGCGGACGCCCGAGAACATCGAAAGGGCAATGGGGAACTGCTTGTTCGAGTACTTGTTGAACACGGCACCGGTGATGCAACCAAGGATGATGCCGCCGAACACGCCGGTATCGAGCACCTGAATGCCCATAACGGTGGCCTGGCCGGTTCCGGTAAGACCGAGCATGCCGCTCGCATCGGCAAGAGAGCCGGTGGCGTTGAGCACGATGTTGTTAGCCTGCAGGAACAGGAAGAACGACATCAGGGCAATCAGCGAAGCATGGCCCTTGTTCTTCTTTGCCATGGCGCCGGCGATGCCCACGCAGAACAGAATCGAGAGGTTGTTGATGATAAACATCAGCGACTGATAGACAACGGCGCCCACAAGCTGGAACGGACCGGAGCCCAGTACGGGGACCAAAGCGCAGATGGTCTTGTTGGTCAGAATGATGCCCACGATGAGCAGGATGCCGGCAACCGAGAGATACATCATCGGCTGAACGATCGACTTCGCGAACACCTCCAACGGCGCTTTGAAATTGAACTTCTTTTTTGCGGTCATAGCGGTACTCCCCTTCCTTTTCCGCAAATTAAGACAGAAGTGCCCTGGACAAGACCGTGAGCCTTGCCTTATATCAATCGATGTGTGGGCACGTTATGCCTAGAGACCAGGTTCTCCAAGCAGGTTAACAATGTGATACGCGAGATAACTCTTCTCGGCATCGGTAACGACAACGTTATAGGTAGACGACAAGTGGGCGGCTATGGCGTCCGCGCACGAGAATGCGCACGGATACGCCGTTTCATCGATTCGGAACAGCGCGTCGCCATTGATTTGCCCGGCCGTAGGATCGAGCGCTCGCTGTGCGAAAAACTGCAGGTGACGAACGAAACGTTCGTAAGGCAGCGAGGTGTCATCGAGGGTCGTAGAATAGCGCTCAGAAACAATCGCGAGCACGTCGCGAACAAGCTGGACCGAAACAATCAGACGGTCAGAGCGTTGCGGCATGGTGGCGTTGACGATATGCAGCGTAATGAAACCCTGCTCTTCTTCGCTCATCTGGATGCCCATATACTCCTTGATAATCTGCAGCGCACGGCCCGCAAGTGCATACTCCTTGCGATAGAACTGCTGGATCTCGAGCAGCAACGGATTCTCACAGGGGACGCCCTTGCGCTCGCGCTCCAAAGCAAGGCTGATATGGTCTGCGAGAGCAATGAGAATCTTATCGTTGATGTCGGCATTGAGCTCTCGACGAAGCATCTGAACGATTTCCTCGGAAATCACGAGGTTGACGGTGGGGATGGACTCCAAAAGATGTGCCAAGCGGTCAATCGTACGCGAGTCTTGAGAAGTTCCCTCCTGCAACGCGTAGGTCTTTTCGATCGACGCCTCGTCGATGGCATCGCCGGCATGGCGGCCAAAGCAGAGGCCTCGACCGATGACGATGAGCTCGGAGCCATCGTCCGAAGTGACCATTGCGACGTTGTTGTTAAAAACTCGCTTGATAACCACGGTACCCACCACAAGAATTTACTCGGAAAGCCAGACGACAGGCTCTTTAACAGCAACAGGGCCGGAAGCATGCTCACGAAGAGTCGAGTTCTCCGAACGCTCGCACACGATAACGAAGACCGTGGGATCAAAGCCGGCAGCGCGAACCACGTCGAAATCGACCTCGACGAGGGGCTGGCCCGCGTCAACGTGATCACCCTGGGCAACAAGCGCATGGAAGCCCTTGCCCTCAAGTTTAACAGTGTCGATTCCGATATGCAGCATCACCTGAGCAGAGCTGTTATCGGACATGATGCCCAGCGCGTGCTCAGTCGGAAACAGAGCGGCGACGGTACCGGAAACAGGAGCGCACACCGTTCCCTCTTGGGGAACCACGGCAACGCCATCGCCCACTGCACGGCTGCTAAAAGCGGGGTCATTGGTTTTTCTAGATTAACAAGCTCGCCGGAAACGGGAGCGAGGATTTCGAACTCGGAGGCCGCAGTCGTCTGCTTATCCGAACCACCCATTAGGCGAGAAAAGAAACCCGTGGTGACATGTCCCTTCATAAATATAGCCCAACCAAAATCAATCGAATGCACCCATTGAGACACACCCGTTCTAAGACTTTGGTTAGGCCCACGTCCGAGGGGACTCGGTAACCTTCCGCATTTCTTTTACGGGGGTTATTATAGACAAGCCCAAAGCCGGAACAATCATTATGACCGGCGAACGGTATTTTTTCTCCGATAAACGGTATTTATGCGGTACTTAGGGACGTTCCTTTTCTGCCGGCACTCGGGGACACTCCTCACTCTGGTGTATTGGGGACAGGTTTGTTTGCACCAGGTTGGTGCAGATTAACCTGGTCCCATTGCACCAATTTCGTATGCGCTAGATAAAGAGCTCGCATTCCTTCCGCACGACGCAAACCTTGCTCAGCATCTGGGAAACAGCGGATAGCTTGTTGGGATCAAGCTTACGAGCGCCTCGCGGACATACGGCAATGCAGCGCATGCAGGAGATGCACGCCTCGCCAGCTGCTCGTTTGGGGTCACCCTTGTCGATAGCACAAACGGGGCACGCCGCGGCGCATGCACCGCAGGAGACACAATCCCCTGTTGCCTCGGGTGCCATGCGGTGACCTCCGGCTTGTTTATAAGGACGATTGCCGGGAATAGAGGGCTCGGATGTATCCTCGGCCAACAGCTTTTGCTGAATTTGCTGCGCAAACTCTGCGAGCTGCGCCGCATCCTGCGCATCCGGACGACCGGCAGCAAACTGTCGCGCAATGGAATGTTCTGCAATGGCCGCAACTGCCGCGATCACCCGGAATCCCGCATGCTTCGCAACGTCCTCCAGCTCTACGAGCGTGTCCTCAAACGCGCGGTTTCCGTAGACGCACACCAGAACGGCCCGCGCTCCGTTGCCGTGAACCATGCCCAACCGGTCAGCCACCACAGCCGGGATTCTACCGGCATACGCCGGCACAGAGATTACGGCCACGTCGTCCTCAGTCATCGAGACAGCGCTGAAATCTAGCCCGCTATCGGTCAGATCGACGGTAACGGTATTCTTGTCCAGTGCCCCGGCCACAAGGCCAGACACCTTCTGCGTTCCACCCGTCGGACTAAACACAATTTCGAATACGCTCATCGAGACACCCTCCCCCTACGTCTGGCAACGCGTCAAGCCGTTTTCACATCCAGCCAGAGTATACGGCACGTGGGATCCCCGTTTTGGTGCATCAAGCACCCCAATGCACCAACCCTACGCTGTCTGCCTCTTCGTTTTGTATAAATTACGGTACAGATTGTATATATTTACGGGATACCGCCGTGTTCTCCCGAGGTACCCCATCCTGGCCCGTGCAAAAAACGGAGTATTCTG